>JAAAPG010000143.1 GCA_009908405.1 Alphaproteobacteria bacterium
GCGCGGCGCGATCCGCCTGCGCGGCCCGACTGGTCGGACTGGACGCAGGCGGCCCGCGCGGATTACCTCGACTGGGTCACGCCCCGCGAAACGCCCGGCGCGGTGAAGCTGGAACAGATCCTGTGCAGCCTGTCCAACCTGTTGCCCGATGATGCCATCGTCACCAATGGCGCGGGCAATTTCGCGGCTTTCCTGCACCGCTATTTCCGCGCGCGGGCCTTTCCCGGCCATCTGGCGCCCACATCGGGGTCGATGGGCTATGGCTTTCCAGCGGCGATTTCCGCGAAGCTGGAACATCCCGACCGCGCCGTTGTCTGCGTGGCGGGTGATGGCGATTTCCAGATGACGCTGAACGAGATGTCGACGGCCCGCCAATACGGGGCGAATGTGGTGGTGATCGTCTGCAACAATGGCCAATACGGCACGATCCGGATGCACCAGGAAAAGACCTATCCGGGGCGCGTGAGCGGCACGCAACTGTTCAATCCGGATTACGCCGCGCTTGTGCGCGCCTATGGCGGGCATGGCGAATGCGTGACCGCGACGGCGGATTTCGCGCCTGCCCTCGACCGCGCGCTGAACGCGGGTGTGCCTGCCGTGATCGAGCTGGTGCTGGACCCGGACGCGCTGTCACCGGGGTTGACGACAGAAGGCGCGCGGGCTTTGGCGAAGACCTGACCAGAGCACCCGGTGCGGTTCGGAAAACGAAAACGGCGGCCCAAGGCCGCCGCAAAACGCGCAAGGGTCGTGGCGCTTAGTGGATCAGCCGACCCATAGCCGCCGCGACATCGGCCATGCGGCACGAAAAGCCCCATTCGTTGTCATACCACGCCAGCACGCGCACGGTGCGGCCGCCGACGACCTTGGTCTGGTCGGGGGCGAAGATGGACGAATGCGGGGTGTGGTTGAAGTCGATGGAAACCTTCTGTTCCGGGTCATAGGACAGAACCGCGCCCATCGACCCTTCGGCAGCTTTGCGCACGATCTCGTTCACCTCTGCCACGGTCACGTCGCGCCCGGCCTGAAAGGTCAGGTCCACGGCGCTGACATTGGGGGTCGGCACACGCAGCGCGGTGCCATCCAGCTTGCCCGCCAGTTCCGGCAGCACGTCGCCCAGCGCCTTGGCCGCCCCGGTCGAGGTCGGGATCATCGCCATCGCGGCGGCACGCGCGCGATACAGGTCCGTGTGGCGGCGGTCCAGCGTTGGCTGGTCGCCCGTGTAGCTGTGCACCGTGGTCATGATCCCGCTTTCAATGCCGATGGCGTCGTTCAGCACTTTGGCCAGCGGCGCAAGGCAGTTGGTGGTGCACGACCCGTTCGACACGACCTGTTGTTCCGGGGTCAGGCTGCGGTGGTTGACACCGTAGACGATGGTCGCGTCGGCGTTCTTGGCCGGGGCCGAGACCAGCACGCGGCTGGCGCCACGGCCCAGATGCACGGCAGCGCGGTCGCGGTCATTGAACTTGCCGGTGCATTCCAGCACCACGTCCACGCCACCCCAGTCCAGCTCCTGCGGGTCATAGGTGGACATGACCTTGATCGGCCCGCGCCCCAGGTCCAGCGTGTCGCCCTCGACCCGGATATTGCCGGGGAAGCGGCCATGCACGCTGTCGTATTTCAGCAGGTGGGCGTTGGTTTCGATCGGCCCGGTGGCGTTGATCTTGACCACTTCGACATCGTTGCGCGCGCTTTCCGCGATATGGGCCAACGTGCAGCGTCCGATACGCCCGAAACCGTTAATGCCGATGGTGATGGTCATGTTCGTATCCCCGCAATCTCGTCGCGGTCGGTATACCGATGGGGCAGGGGCAAAAAAAGGGCGAAATCCGAGTGTTTGTCGGGCGTTAGCGCAATCTTGGGCTGGTAGCGCAACCAACGGGCCGCCCTTGATGGTGTCCGCGCCGCCGGTCTTGCAGGTGGGCGGGATTGCAAAACACCCGGACAGTCGATAACCGGTTTTTCAGCAAGCTGTGAGAGTATTTCGCCTTGGCCATTCTGGACAACATACTTGAATTGATCGACATGCGATCGTTCTCATCGGTCTGGTTCTGGATTGTGCTGGCGCTGGCATGGTCCTCGGTGTCCCAGAATGTGATGGGCGCGCCCTATGACCTGATCGTCAAGGCGCGCAGGAAAGGGGGGCAGGCGTCAGAGGATCTGAACACCCTGGTCGGAATTTTCGTGCGCCGCCGCCTGACGGTGGTGCGGCGTGCCGGGCATTGGGTGCTGGGCTTTCAGGCCATGTTGCTGACAGCCATCTGCATCATGGCGTTCGGCCAAGCGATGGAATTCGCGCAGGCGGTGTTCCTGCTGGTCCTGCCCCTGACGCTGACGCAGTTTCTATCCGTGCGACTGGCCTTTCGGATAGAGCATGACAACATGCGCGATGCTCGATTGCAGCGAGCCCTGTTGCGCCACAGGTTATGGGCACAGCTTATCGGTGTCGTGGCGATTTTCGTCACGGCGGTCTGGGGCATGTTGCATGTCATGACATCTTCGGTTCTGGGGGTGTGACGGGGGATCGGCTTTTGGCCGCTATTGCCGCATACGCCACCATCTTCTGCCAAGGACATTTGCCAATCCAATGACCAATGCCCCTTCCCGGATCATCATGGGCGGTGCGCCCGAAGGCTATGATGCCACCCTTCTGCAACGCGAACTGGCGCGCGGCGACGGTGCGCTGATCCATGTCGCGCGCGATGACAAGCGGGCAGAAGCCATGGCGCAGGCGCTGGCCTTCGCCGCGCCCGAGGTGACGGTGCTGCGCTTTCCGGCATGGGAGTGTTTGCCCTTCGACCGGGTGTCGCCCAATCCCGACATTTCGGCGGCGCGGATGGCCACGCTGGCGGCGCTGGCGCATGGGGTGCCGGGGCAGTTCATCGTGCTCACGACGCTCGCGGCGGCGATGCAATATGTCCCGGCCACCGACGTGGTGGCGGGCGCATCTTTCCAGGCCACGGTCGGCCACCGGCTGGACGAGGCCGCCCTGCGCGACTGGCTGGTGCGGATGGGGTTTTCCAAGGCGCCCACCGTGTCCGAACCGGGTGACTATGCCATTCGCGGCGGGATTTTCGACATTTACCCGCCCGGCGAATCCGGCCCGGTCCGGCTGGACCTGTTCGGCGATGTGCTGGACGGCGCGCGCCGCTTCGACCCTGTCACGCAGCGCAGCCTTGAAAAGCTGGGGCGCGTGGAATTCGCGCCGGTGTCAGAGATCATCCTGGACCAGCCCGCGATCACCCGCTTTCGGCAGAATTACCGCGTGGAATTCGGCGCGGCGGGTAATGACGACCCGCTATACGAGGCCGTCAGCGCCGGACGCAAACATCAGGGAATGGAGCATTGGCTGCCGTTCTTCCATGCCAGGATGGCGACCTTGTTCGACTACCTGCCGCGCGCGGCATTGGTGCTGGATGAACAGGTCGACACGTTGCGCGCCAGCCGGTGGGAGATGATCGCCGACCAGTATGACGCCCGGCGCGAGGCGATGGGCGCGAAGGCCCGGATGGACACGGTCTACAAGCCCTGCCCGCCCGACCTGCTGTATCTTGACGGCGCGGCATGGGACGCGGCCCTTGCCCCGCGCCGGGTGATCGGTCTGCAAGCCGCACCCGCCGCGCCGGGGCCGGGGGTGCTGGATGCGGGCGGGCGCATGGGGCGCAGCTTTGCCCCCGAACGCCAGTCGGGGGCCAATGTGTTCGACGCGCTGGCTGCGCATATCACCGCGCGCCGCAAAGTCGGGCGGGTCATTGTCGCCAGCCATTCCGAGGGCGCGCGCGACCGCTTGCGCGGCTTGCTGGACGATCACGGCGCGGGCGCGGCGCAGGACATTGCGACCGCGCGCGATATGGGCGCGGAGAAGGATGGGCTCTACCTGACCATCTGGCCGCTGGACGCGGGGTACGAGGCGCCCGACCTGACCGTGATCTCGGAACAGGACGTGCTGGGCGACCGCCTTGTCAGCCGCAAATCGCGCCGCAAAAAGGCCGAGAACTTCCTGACCGAAGCGCAGACCCTGTCGCCCGGTGACCTGATCGTGCATGTCGATCACGGTGTTGGTCGTTACACGGGGTTGGACACCATCGCCGCCATGGGCGCGCCGCATGAATGCATCGCGCTGGAATACGCGGGCGGCGACCGGCTGTTCCTGCCGGTGGAAAATATCGAGCTACTGTCGCGCTACGGGCATGAAGAAGGGCTGCTCGACAAGCTGGGCGGCGGCGCGTGGCAGGCCAAGAAAGCGCGGCTGAAGCAGCGCATCCGCGAGATTGCCGACAAGCTGATCCGCATCGCCGCCGAACGCCAGTTGCGCAAGGCGCCGGAATTCACCGCCCCCGACGGGATGTGGGACGAATTCCTCGCCCGCTTCCCCTATGCCGAAACCGACGACCAGTTGAACGCCATCGCCGATGTGGTCGAGGATTTCGAAAGCGGCCGGCCGATGGACCGGCTCGTGGTGGGTGATGTGGGGTTCGGCAAGACCGAGGTCGCCATGCGCGCGGCCTTCATCGCCGCCATGTCCGGTGTGCAGGTCGCCGTTATCGCGCCGACCACGCTGCTGGCGCGGCAGCATTACAAGACATTCGCCGACCGCTTCCGCGGCTTTCCCATAAATGTGCGGCCCTTGTCGCGGTTCGTGTCGGCCAAGGATGCCAGCGCCACCCGCGACGGCATCAACAAAGGCACGGTCGATATTGTCATCGGCACCCATGCTTTGCTGGCGAAAACCGTGAAATTCGCCAATCTGGGCCTGTTAGTGATCGACGAGGAACAGCATTTCGGCGTCGGCCACAAGGAACGGCTGAAAGAGCTGCGCTCGGATGTACATGTCCTGACGCTGACGGCCACGCCCATCCCGCGCACGCTGCAATTGTCGCTGACCGGGGTGCGCGATCTGTCCATCATCCAGACGCCGCCGGTGGACCGGCTGGCGATTCGCACCTACGTGTCCGAATTCGACACGCTGACCTTGCGCGAAGCGATCCTGCGCGAGCATTACCGGGGCGGGCAGACCTTTTTCGTGGCCCCGCGCATTTCCGACCTGCCGGAGCTGGAAGAGTTCCTGCGCACCGAGGTTCCCGAAATCAGCTTCGTGACCGCCAATGGCCAGATGGCGGCGGGGGATCTGGATGAGCGGATGAACGCCTTTTACGACGGCAAATACGACGTGCTTCTGGCCACCAGCATCGTCGAATCGGGCCTTGATATTCCGCGCGCCAACACCATGATCGTGCACCGCGCCGACATGTTCGGGCTGGCGCAGCTTTACCAGATACGCGGGCGCGTGGGCCGGTCGAAAACCCGCGCCTATTGCTTCCTGACCACCAAGCCGCGCGCGCCGCTCACGCCGCAGGCCGAACGGCGGCTGAAGCTGCTGGCGTCGCTCGACAGCCTTGGCGCGGGGTTCAACCTTGCCAGCCATGACATGGACCAGCGCGGCGCGGGCAATATTCTGGGCGAGGAACAGTCGGGCCATATCAAGGAAGTCGGCTACGAGCTGTATCAGCAGATGCTGGAAGAAACGATTTCCAAGATCCGCTCGGGCGAGGTCGCCTCGGTTGATGACCTCGACGGGCAATGGGCGCCGCAGATCAATCTGGGCGTGCCGGTGCTGATCCCGGAACCCTACGTGCCCGACCTGGACGTGCGCCTGGGCCTGTATCGGCGCCTGTCGGGCCTGACCACCAAGGTGGAGCTGGAAGGCTTTGCCGCCGAATTGATCGACCGCTTCGGCAAGCTGCCGCGCGAGGTCAACACGCTTCTGGCGGTCATGCGTATCAAGGCCGAATGCAAACGCGCCTGCATCGCGAAATTCGAATGCGGGCCGAAGGGCGCGACGATCCAGTTCCACAACGACAAGTTCCCGAATCCCTCTGGTTTGGTCGCATTCGTCCAGGACCAGAATGGTCTGGCCAAGATCCGCGACAACAAGATCGTGGTGCGCCGCGATTGGTCGACCGAGAAGGAACGCGTGCGCGGCGCCTTCGCCATTGCCCGCGATCTGGCGGCAAAAGCTGCCAGCTAAGCTGCACCGTCAAAAGCAGGAATAACACAAAGATACCTGCCTGTTATCCGATAGCAAAGCCCGGTCATGGGCTAGCGTCGGGCTGATATTGAGTGGCGGGCGCTGTCGCGGTCAGTTTGGCGGTGCGGATCAGCCGCAGCCCGGAAACGGGCGTCCAGATCACTCAGTCAAACAGGGATACCTTGCCATGACCTTCATCAAACTGACCACCTCCGCCTGCGCTCTTGTGCTGACGCTTTCGGCCCTGCCTGCCGATGCCGGATCCAACCGTGTCTTGATCGAACAATTGGGTCGCGACAATGCGGCGGCCCTGGCCCAGAGCGGCCATCGCCAGCGCGTGACGATCACACAGCGGGGACGCGCGAACCTGTCGCTGAACACGCAGGACGGCGCGCGCAACCGCGTGGTTGTCGGCCAGTCGGGGTGCAACAACCTGTCCGATACCGCGCAAGGCGGGCGGCGTAACATAGCGGGTGTGGCCCAGTTCGGGTGCCATAATGACGCAACCGTTTCGCAAGCGGGTCGGCGCAATGCGGTGGGTGTCATTCAGGCCGGCCGCGGCAATACCGCGACCACATCGCAGCGCGGCACGGGCAATGTCGCGGTTATCATCCAGGATTGATCGGGCCAGGTGCCGGGGGGCGTTGCCCCTCGGCCAGTGTGCGCGAAAAGGAGTTCGTCATGCACTTATGCAGAATACCTCTTGCCACCCTGCTGTTGGGCGTGGCGGCCTGTAGCGCCGGTGCCGCCGATCCCGGCGACGGGTCGTCCGCGCCCCGCATTGGCTGCGAACTGGTTTTGCAAGAACGGTCCCGAATGCTGATCTTGCAGGCCCATGCCCATGCCGACCAGCCGGGTCACGGTCACTACACGCTTGAACTGACGCGGCATGCAAGTGGGGGCAGCGCCGATATTCGCCAGAGTGGCGATGTCGATCTGCCCCGGCAGGGTCGCACGCTTTTGACCGAAATCCAGCTGTCCGACACGACGGCACCTTTCACCGCAGATCTGAATGTCACGATCCGTGGCCAGACCGTCACCTGCACCCGAGCAGGTCTATGAGGAGACAGATAATGACATCTTTTTTTCATGGTGCCGGCCTGTCCCGGTGTCTTGTGTTGGCGGTTGCTTTGGCCGGGGCTGCAAGCCCCGTCGCTGCTGATCCTTTGCAAGATCGCCTGCGTGCCATGGCCTCCGGCAGCCATGCCCCCGCGCCGCTTGAGCGCCGCGGGGGCAATCGCGTGACCCTGCACCAATCGGGCGGCAACAACAGCGTCGTGGTGCATCAGCGCGGAACGGGGCACAGCGCGGATATCACCCAGGTGAACGGCGATAATTCGCTGACAGTGGTGCAGCTTGGCCGCAGGTCGCAGGTCAACGCAACGCAGCACGGGTCGGAATCGGGCTATATAATGACATTCGGCTGGTGAGTGCGGCGATGTAGAGCAGGGTTTCCCAGCGCGCCCAAAGGCGCTAAGGCGAATACGAACCGTATGCGTCCGTCCCGAAGGTACAAGTCCCGTGTCATCCGCCCCAGACCGCAAGATACAAACGGGCAATGATCGTGTCATTGCCCGCTGGCTGTGGGACGGGTTCATCCGCAAACGGTTGCCGCTGATCGGGCTGGCCGTTGTCTTCATGGTGCTGGAAGCGGCGATGCTGGGCGCATTCAGCTACCTTGTCCAGCCGATGTTCGACGATGTTCTGGTAGAGGGGGACCGAAGCCGTGTTGTTCTTGTGGCTGTCGCCATGGCGATGGTGTTTTTCGGGCGCGGGAGCGCGCGCCTGGTGCATAAATCCGTCATGGCCTGGCAAGCCGAAAAGGCCACGGCAGAATTGCAGGGCGTGTTGCTGGCGCATCTGGCCACGCTGGATCAGGCGTTTTTCAAGTTTCATGCCCCCGGCGTTCTGATCGAACGCGTGCGCGGCGATTCCGCCGCTCTGGGCCGCGTGTTCAACGGGCTGATTACCGGGGCCGGGCGCGATGGCGCGTCTGTCGTCGTGTTGCTGGGCGTGGCACTCTGGACCGATTGGCAATGGACCCTGGCCGCGATTGCCGCGATCCCGGTGGTGATTGTCCCGATCCTGGCGCTGCAACGGCTGATCCGGCGCCGCTCGCGCGAGGCTCGTCTTGCCGCTGCCGACAGTTCCAACCGGCTGGACGAAACCTTTCATGGCATCTCCACGATCCAGCTTACCGGAACCGAGGCGCAGGAACTGGGCCGCTTTCGCCAGATCATGAAAACCTATGCCCGCAAGGCCACGCGCGCGGCGGTCGGCAAGGCGTCGGTCAGCACCGTGATGGATTTCGGCGCGGCCATCGGGTTCGCGCTGGTGCTGATCGTGGGAGGCTTCCAGATCATTGAAGGCACCCGCACCGTGGGCCAGTTCATGTCCTTCTTCACCGCGCTGGGCTTGTTGTTCGACCCGATGCGCAAGCTCTCGGCGCTGTCGGCGGAATGGCAGAATATCCTTGCGTCGCTGGAGCGCACGCACGCCCTGTTGCAGGTCGTCCCCAAGGTGGTCAGCCCTTCTGCTCCGACAGCGAAGCCCCCCGCGCGCGACATGGCGCGGGTCGAGTTGCGCGACGTGAGTTTCGGCTATGACGCCACCCCGGTGCTGCGTGATTTGTCGCTGGTCGCCGAAGCGGGGCAGACCACCGCCATCGTCGGGCCGTCGGGGGCGGGCAAGACCACAATCTTCACGCTGCTGACCCGGCTGGCGGATGTGCAGGCCGGGCAAGTGTTGATCGGCGGGCAGGATGTGCGCGACCATGATCTTGCGGCCCTGCGGGGGCTGTTTTCCGTGGTCAGCCAGGACAGCGCACTGTTCGACGAAAGCCTGCGCGACAACGTGACGCTCGGTGCCGGAGACGTATCCGAGGACGCCCTGCACGCCGCGCTGACCGACGCCCATGTGTCCGATTTCCTGCCGGGCCTGCCGCAGGGGCTGGACACGCTGGCCGGTCCGCGCGGGTCGTCCCTGTCAGGCGGGCAGCGGCAGCGCGTGGCGATTGCGCGCGCGCTGTTGCGCAACGCGCCGATCCTGCTGCTGGATGAAGCGACCAGCGCGCTCGACGCGAAATCCGAGGCGCTGGTGCAGAACGCACTC
>JAAAPG010000220.1 GCA_009908405.1 Alphaproteobacteria bacterium
AGCCTCCGCGCGGGCGAAATGCTGCTGGATTATTCCAAGACCAACATTGATGCAAAGTGCCGTGACTTGCTTGTCGGGTTGGCCGAAGCACAGGGCGTGGCCGCCAAGCGCGATGCGATGTTCGCGGGCGAGAAGATAAACGAGACCGAGGGCCGCGCGGTGCTGCATATCGCGCAACGCGCCGATGAGGCCGCCGTGATAGAGGTCGACGGCGTCGACGTCATGCCCGAGCTGCGCGAAACCCGCGCGCGCGCCTATGCCTTTGCCGAAGCCGTGCGTTCGGGCCAGTTCCAGGGGCAGGGCGGGCGGATTACCGATGTGGTCAATATCGGGATCGGCGGGTCGGACCTACCTTGGCCCCGCCATGGCCACGCTGGCGCTGGAGCCGTTCCACGATGGGCCGCGCCTGCATTACGTGTCCAACGTCGATGGCGCGCATATCGGCGACACGCTAGAGCGGCTGGACCCGGCCACCACGCTGGTCATCGTGGCGTCAAAGACATTCACCACAATAGAGACGATGACCAATGCCGAAACCGCGCGCGCGTGGATGGCGCAGAAGGTCACGGACCCGGCCGCGCAATTCGCCGCCGTCTCCACCGCCGCCGACAAGACCGCCGCCTTCGGCATCGCACCCGAGCGGGTGTTCGGCTTTGCCGATTGGGTTGGCGGGCGCTATTCCATGTGGGGGCCGATCGGGCTGGGGCTGATGCTTGCCATCGGTGCCAAGCGGTTCGACCGTTTTCTGGCGGGTGCACGCGCGATGGATGCGCATTTCGTCGAGGCACCCTTTGCCCAGAACATGCCGGTCATGCTGGCCTTGGTCGGCATCTGGCACAACCAGCTTTGCGGCCATGCCACCCGCGCGGTGCTGCCCTATGACCAGCGCCTGTCGCGCCTGCCCGCCTATCTGCAACAGTTGGAGATGGAGAGCAACGGCAAGCGTGTCGGCATGGATGGCGAGGACCTTGGCCGTCAGTCCGGCCCCGTTGTCTGGGGCGAGCCGGGCACGAATGGCCAGCACGCGTTTTATCAGCTTATTCACCAAGGCACGCGGGTCGTGCCGTGCGAATTCCTGCTGGCCGCCCAAGGGCACGAACCCGATCTGGCGCATCAGCACCGTTTGCTGGCCGCCAATTGTCTGGCGCAGGCAGAAGCGCTGATGAGGGGCCGCAGCCTGGACGCGGCACGCGCGATCATGGCCGCCAAGGGGCTGGACGGCGCAGAGCTGGAACGGCAGGCGCGCCACCGCGTGTTCCCCGGCAACCGCCCCTCCACCATGCTGCTCTATCCCAAGCTGACGCCTTTCACGCTTGGGCAGATCGTGGCGCTGTATGAACACCGGGTGTTCGTGGAAGGGGTGATCCTTGGCCTGAACTCTTTCGACCAATGGGGGGTCGAGTTGGGCAAGGAATTGGCCACGGCACTCGGCCCGGTGTTGGAAGGCGCGGACGCGTCGGGCAAGGACGGGTCCACGCAGGCGCTGGTCGGCTATCTGCGCGCCAACGGCTGAACCCGTGGTGCCCCGCGCGCCGCCGAAGCGACGGGCGCGGGGGCGTGGTTTCAATAGGTGACGATGGTGTCGAAGTCCTGAAGCGGTGTTTCCGGGGCAAGCAGGTCTCATCCAGCGTCAGCGTGATGGTGGCGGTTGTGCCATCCTCTGACAGCGTGCCGGTCGTGGATTCGACACTGTCGCCGGTCACGGAAAAGCTGACCGACAGCCCCGCCATCATCTGCTGCGCCATGGCCATGGCTTGCGGGTCGCTGGCCATTTCGTCCATTTGCCCCGACATCGCCGACAAGGGCAAAAGCGCGCGCACGCGGTTGCTGTCGAGGTGCACAAGCTGGGCCTGGATCTCTTGCGGGCCGTCCGCACCGCCATCATCCATGATCTCGGCGAAACTGCCGGTCTTGTCGATCTCGCAGCGGGCATGGGTGTCGGTGAGCGTGAAGGTGCCGCCATCTTCGGGATCGCAGAAAGACTGGTCCTGACCTGCCATCTCGAACATCTGGCGACCGATTTGCATATAGCCTGTGACGCGGGCTTCGTCCTCGCCCAGGATCTCGACATTCATGTCACCTTCGACGCAGGCGGTCAGGGCAAGGGCGGCGGGCAAGGTCAGGAACAGGGCGCGCATGGCGGGGCCTCCGGTACTGGTGGGTTTTGGCAACGATAGGGCGAAAACGGTGTCGTTGGCCAGAGACGATTCAGCAATCCAGCGGGTCGATCAGCGTGTCTCCGCTGGCCCGGTTGGAATTGATGGCCGTCCCGACCCGGTGAAACTGCAAGCTGTCGTCGGGGGCAGGGCGCATCAGCGGCGCGGCCCCCGGCCCATCTTCGCCCAGCCATTTCGGCCAGTCCTGCGGCGCAAGGATAACCGGCATCCGGTGGTGAATAGGGGCCAGCGCGGCATTGGCGGCACAGGTCACGATCGCACAGGTTGCCAATCGCGTGTCGCCCTGCGCCCAGACCTGCCAGACCCCGGCAAATGCCAGAAGATCGCCTTGCGCGGGCTGAATATACCACGGCAGGCGCGCGCCATCCGCACCCTTGGTCCATTCGCCTGCGCGAACGCGGGCTTTTGAGCGATGGTTTCGGCGCGGGCATTTATCAGCAATGGCCCGTCGGTTTCGGACCTGTACCAATGCGGCAGAAACCCCCAGCGCATGGGCCCGGCATGGCGCTGGCCTGCGCGGCCAAGGATGGTCAGCACCGCTTGGGTCGGGCAGATGTTCTGGCCCTGCGCGGTGGCGCTGTCATTGCCCAGTCGCGCGTTGAACAGGCGCGCGACCGCGTCATCGGGCAAGGTCAGGGCAAAACGTCCGCACATGGCGGCAGCGTATCATGCGGCGGGGGCGGGCTGAACCGGTTTGCGGCGGCTATACATCAGCCCGCCGATGATGATCGCCAATGCAAGGACAAACCGGCCCGGCAACTCTTCGGACAAGACCACCACGCCAAGGATGACCGACCAGACCGGCACATGGTAGTTGACCTGGGCCAGAAAGCTCGGCCCCGCGCTGCGAATGATACCCACGAGGATCAGCGTGGCCAGACCGGTGGGCAGCAGGCCAAGGTAGAGAAGCGCGCCCCAGGCTTGCGGCGGCGGGGCGGTGGGCACCCCCTCGACCGTCAGCGCCAGCGGCACCATGACCACGCTGGCAATGCCAAGCGCCATGACGCCGAAAGCCACCGGGTGCACCGCGGGGCAGCGCCGGGTCACGATCGCGCCCAGGGCGTAGCTGAGCGAGGCCCCAAGACAGCCCAGCTTCGCCACGCTTTCCAGCGCAGACCCGGTCGAGCGCAACACCCCCGGCCCGATCAGCACGGCCACGCCCACCAGCCCGATGACAAAGCCCAGCGCCTTGGCGCGCGTCAGCCGCTCACCCGGCACGAAAACATGCGCCAACCCGATCACGAAAAGCGGTATCGCGGCCATGGTAATGCCCGCAAACCCGGATGTGACATGCTGTTGCGACCAGCTGAGCAGGAAGAAGGGCAGGGCGTTCGACAGCACGGCCATGGCGGCGGTAAAGCCCCAGATGACCGGGTCGCGCGGCAGGGGGATGCGGGCGATCAGGGCCACCGCCGCAAGCGTCACGGCGCCCAGCGCAATGCGCCCGGCGGCAATGCTGATCGGGCCGAACCCGTCCAGCGCCAGCGCCACGCCAAGGAAAGACGCGCCCCAGATCAACCCCAGCGCATACAGGCCAATCCAGTTGCCAAGGGTCGGGGCTGTGGGCATTGTCGGCGTCCTTCGGGTTATGCTTCACATGTGCACAGATGCCCGGCCCGATCCGGCTTGTCCAGCCAAAACCCATGCAACAGATCTTGCACCGCCCGCGCAGGCACGCTAGCACCGACCGCACGGATGGGTGGCCGAGTGGTTTAAGGCTCTGGTCTTGAAAACCAGCGTGGGTGAAAGCCCACCGTGGGTTCGAATCCCACCCCATCCGCCATTAACTGTCGTTTTTATGGAATTAATTACGGTTTTTGCAAAATACCCCACATAAAACCCCACATCCTGAAAACGCTTGGACGGGCTTGAACTTTTTCCTTTTGAACTGCCCGCGCAAGAAAGCGGCCATTGCCACCGCTTCCGTGCGCATCACCCTGTCGAGTTGGGTCAGCAAGCCGGTCACGACACCGATCATGTAGCCGTTGTGGTTCTGACCGCGTGTGTGGAAGGCGTCGATCTCGTCGAGCAAGAAGACGCTCGGCGCGTGGGCGCAGGCGCGGGTGACGGCTTCGGTCAGGCCGCGCGTCATGTCCTCTTGATAGCCCGATCGTTGGTTGTCGGCTTAGCTCGTCGCGATCAGGTGCGCCCCCGCGGACCCGGACCCGGACCCGGACACGGCCGAGGCCAGCTTCGTTTTTCGGTTGCCCGGCGGGCCGTGGAGGAGGACGGACGGACCGGGTGACGTGGGACCCGTCCAAGGCACCGGCGCGCCACCCCGCGAGGTCCGCGCAAGGGTCTTCGAGCGCCTGTCTGGCCACGGGGTGGCCGTGGAGATCGGCGAACGTCATCTTTCCGGGCGTCGTGTCCGGCGTGGTCGGGCGGGCAAGCCCGGCCTGTGCCGCGTCGATGTCGGGCGCGGCGAAGAGGGCGGCGAGGTCAAGGTCCGCGCGCGCGACGCCGCGTCATGCATCTTGGTCAGCATCGCGCGCAGCATCGCCGCGCTGGTCGGGGTAAGCGGGAGCGATCCTGCCCCGTTGGCGTGGACACCCATGATTGGCTTTCGAGCTAACGGAAGGAATGTCCGATGGAGAAGAAGCGCCGGTATTTTCCGGATGAGTTCAAGCGACAGGCGGCGAAGCGCGTCGAGACGAGCGGGCAGTCGATCATGGATATCGCCGCGGAACTCGGCGTCCACGAGACGCAGTTGCGCCGCTGGATAAGGCAGTTCAGCAAGTCGGGGACGGGGGCCTGCGCAGCGCCCCACCAAGCAGGCGCAGGACCCGTCCCCGGCCGACCTGGCGGCGGACAATGCCCGGTTGAAACGGAAGCTGCAAAAGGCCCAGACGGAGCGTGATATGTAAAGAAAAGCCGCGTTCGCGGTCTCACCTACCACACGCTCCTCAAGGTCGAACGCGTTCATCACCGCGTTTTCGCGACATGGGACGAATCGCGCCGGGATCTCTTCGCCTAGGT
Source organism: Alphaproteobacteria bacterium (assembly GCA_009908405.1). Lineage (GTDB taxonomy): Bacteria > Pseudomonadota > Alphaproteobacteria > Rhodobacterales > Rhodobacteraceae > Roseinatronobacter. The sequence continues at coordinate 5,154 of JAAAPG010000220.1, forward strand.
CGAAGGATTCTTCAATTCGCGCCGCCTGCATTCCGCGATAAGCGACAGGTCCCCGGCCGACATGGAGCGCATGGCGGCCTGACCCCGTCCACTTTTTCAGGGCAGGATCACCGATTGCGTGCCCCTTTTCGAAGACAAGATCATGGCCGTCGCCGCACCGGGCTTCGCCCGTGACCGCGCCATCGCCAGTATCGAGGACCTTGTCGGGGTGCCGTTCATTCACGTGGTCAACGAAAGCACTGACTGGACGGGCTGGCCGGAATGGTTCGCAAGCTTCGGGTATCAGGTCCCGACGGCCCGTGGCATCTTGGTGAACAACTACATGACTGCATTGCAGCTTGCCCGTGGCGGGGCGGGCTGGTTGGCATTGGACGACCGCGATTGGCGGGTGTCGTCACAGATTTGACAGGCGGCGCGGTTGCGCTTGTCGGGGGCTGTAGCCGTATCGCGCATGAAAGCGGGCCAACTCTGCGGCGGTGGCGGTCTGCCCTGCGAAGGTTTTCACGTAGGCCGGCACGCGCGATATCCGGACGTCCAGGCTTTCGGTGATCTGCATCGAGATATAGCCGATCTGGACAAGGTAGATGGTGCGCGCCCTCACGTCCGCTTCGTCCGCGCCGAACCCGAAGCGTACGAACATCTGCCGGATCGCGGCCAGCCGCGCCGCGTCCGCGGCCGATACCCGCGCGCTCACGGCATCCGACTGGTGCGCCCAGCCGCGCACGGCCATGTCGAAGCGCGGCTCGAACCGGGTTTCGTCGATGAACACGCTGATGACATTCAGCACCGCCTCTGCAATCGTCTCGGCATAGGCATTCGCGCCGGCGAACAGGGCGTCGGAATTGGTGGCCTCCCAGTCTTCCAGCAAGGCGTCGAGGATCGCGGCACGGTCCTTGAAGAACCAGTAGAAACTTGTCCGCGACAGGTTCAGTCGCGTGGCAAGGGACTGCACCTTGACCGCGTCGAGCCCCGACTCGAGGAAAGCCGCCTTGGCCGCGTCCAGCCAAACCTCGCGCGACCCGCGCCATCCCTTCTGATCCTGGATGTCTACCCCTGTCATGCCGTTGTTCTAGGGATTGATGTCCTGACCGGCAATCCAAAAAATGTTCAATAGTGAACTAAAACTTGACACACATGAACATTTTATGCGACCGCCGGATTGATTTCAGGATGATTTCAGGAGCCCGCAATGACCAACGACCCACTTCTACAGCCGTATCAACTCCGTCATCTGACGCTGAAAAACCGTCTGATGATCACCTCGCACGAACCCGCCTACCCCGAGGACGGGATGCCGAAAGAGCGCTACCGCGCCTATCATGTCGAGCGTGCCCGCGCGGGGGTGGCCCTGACCATGACCGCCGGGTCGGCCAGCGTCGCCCGCGACAGCCCGCCGGTTTTCAACAACATCCTGGCATGGAAAGACGAGGTCGTCGGCTGGATGAAGCAGCTGACGGACGAATGCCACGACCACGGCTGCGCCGTCATGATCCAGCTGACCCATCTTGGTCGCCGGACCCGCTGGGACAAGGCAGACTGGCTGCCCGTGGTCTCTGCCGGGCACGCGCGGGAACCGTCGCACAAGGCGTTCCCGAAAGTCGCCGAGGACTGGGACATCGCCCGGATCATCGCGGATTACGCCGACGCCGCCGAGCGGATGAAAGAGGCCGGACTCGACGGGATCGAGCTTCAGGCCTATGGCCACCTGATGGATCAGTTCTGGTCGCCCCTGACCAACGATCTCGATGGCCCCTATGGCGGCAGCCTCGACAACCGCCTGCGCTTTACCTTCGACACGCTCTCGGCGATCCGCGAACGCTGCGGCGAGGATTTCCTCGTGGGCGTGCGCTATACCGGGGACGAGGATCTTCCGGGGGGGTTGACCAAGAACGACGGTCTGGAAATATCGCGCCGGCTCAAGGACAGCGGGCTTGTGGATTTCCTCAACGTGGTCAAGGGCCACATCGACACCGATGCGGGCCTGACGGACGTGATCCCGGTGCAAGGCATGCGCGCGTCGCCGCATCTGGATTTCGCCGGAGAGGTCCGCGCCGCCACGCGGTTCCCCACTTTCCACGCCGCCAAGGTCCAGGACGTCGCCACCGCACGCCACGCCATCGCCAGCGGCAAGCTCGACATGGTCGGCATGACCCGGGCGCACATGGCGGATCCGCATATCGTCGCGAAGATCATGCGCGGCGAGGAAGAGCGCATTCGCCCCTGCGTCGGCGCGAATTACTGCCTCGATCGTATCTATCAGGGCGGCATGGCCCTGTGCCTGCACAACCCGGCGACAGGCCGCGAGCTGGAACAGCCCCACGAGGTGCCCGAAGCGCCCGAGACACGCCGCGTCGTGATCATCGGCGCTGGCCCCGCCGGGCTGGAAGCGGCCCGCGTCAGTGCCGCGCGCGGTCACGACGTGATCGTGCACGAGGCCGCGAACGATCCCGGGGGGCAGGTGCGTGGTGCGTCTGACCGCCCTGACACCGCGCCGCGCCGAGATGATCCAGCTGGTCCAATGGCGTTTCGAGGAATGCACGCGGATGGGCGTGACGTTCCGCTTCAACAGCTTCGCGGATGCTCAGACCGTACTGGCGGATGATCCCGACGTGGTCATCGTGGCCACGGGCGGCCTTCCCCAGACCGAGGTGTTGAGCGACGGCAACGGCCTGGTCGTTTCGGCCTGGGATATCCTGTCGGGCGACGCGATGCCCGGCGCCAACGTGCTGATATATGACGATGCTGGCGATTATACCGCGCTTCAGGCCGCCGAAAAGATCGCTGCAACCGGCGCCAAGGTCGAGATCGTGACACGCGACCGGAACATCTCTTCCGAGGTCATGGCCATGTCGCTGACGCCGTCGATGCGCGAATTGCAGAACCGCGACGTGACGTTCACGGTCACATGGAAACTGGATGCCGTGACCCGTGATGGCAACCAGCTAAGGGCGGTGGTCGGCAGCGATTACGGCGGCGTCACGCGCGAAAGGCTGGTCGATCAAGTGGTGGTGAATCACGGCACACGCCCGCTCGATGACGTCTATTTCGACCTGCGCGACGCTTCGCGCAACCTGGGCGAGGTCGATTACGAGGAGCTGGTCGCGGGCAAGGCGCAATCCGTCACGCGCAATCCGGACGGCACCTATCAGCTGTTTCGCATCGGCGATGCCGTGGCGGCGCGCAACACGCACGCGGCCATCTACGACGCGCTCAGGCTGTGCAAGGTGGTCTGACGCGGCAGCGGCCGAACCCCGCTGGCGCAATTCCCGATCGTTGGTCCCGGCGTCCGCAACGGCGCCGGGCCAAGCCGGTCGGGCCTGTCGCATGCGCTGTGCGACGCCATGCCGCGAAACGGGTGACAAGGGTCAAGAGGGCGGCGTATCGCGGCAGGTGATGACGCCTGCCAGAACGTCTCGAAAGATCGATCCGCCGCGACGCAGGATATTGATGTCATCGCCCTGCGTTCACCGGGATCCGTGGACGACATGCTGACCGAAACCGCCTGGGACGGCGCGCGCATGGGGCATGTCACCGAACATGGTATCGTTGCGACGTTCATCGCGCCCGCGCAAGCTGAAACGCGCCACAAGGCCGTGTTCCGCATCGGCGTGGTCCAACCCGATGTAAAACGCCGCTGTTTCTGCGTTTTGGGTGGAGGACGGCTTCGGGCCACGGGCCGCGCTCTGCGAAGAAATCGACCGCCATCAGCCGCGTCGTTCGCCGTGTTCGCGCCACTTCAGGGCTTCGATGTCCTCGAAGGAGCATGGCATGGACCTTCTGCACGTTTTCGGCTCGACGCAGTCGGCGTTCTATTATTCGCTGTCAAAGACATAGGCCGAAGCTGTGAAGCGGCCCCGGGGTGCATCGCATGGTTTCGCGGCCGTGGCCCAAGTTGAACGATTGGCGCCCGGCAGCACGCCGCAGAGGCAG
>JAAAPG010000157.1 GCA_009908405.1 Alphaproteobacteria bacterium
AATATGCGTAGAACACGCCCAGCGCCCCGGATGGGGGCTGAAATGTTCTCTCTCAAGGGTCACACCATGAAAACCTTCTCTGCCAAACCGGCGGATATCGAGAAGAAATGGATCATCATCGACGCCGAGGGCGTCGTGCTGGGCCGTCTTGCCTCGATCATCGCCATGCGCTTGCGCGGCAAGCACAAAGCGTCCTTCACCCCGCATATGGACATGGGCGACAATGTCATCGTGATCAACGCCGAAAAGGTGCAGATCACCGGCAACAAGCGCAACAAGCCGAACTACTGGCACACCGGCCACCCCGGCGGGATCAAGTCGCGCACCACCGGCCAGATCCTCGAAGGCCGCTTCCCCGAGCGCGTGCTGATGCAGGCCGTCAAGCGCATGCTGCCCGGCGGCCCGCTGTCGCGCCAGCAGATGACCCACCTGCGTGTTTACGCGGGCGCCGAGCATCCGCATGAAGCCCAGCAACCCGAAGTTCTGGATGTCACATCCATGAACACCAAGAACACGCGGAGCGCCTGACCATGAGCGACGATCTCAAAACACTCGATGATCTGAAATCGGTCGTCACCCCGGTGGCCGAAGAGGCCCCCGTCCGCGAACCCGTCCGTGACGAGCTGGGCCGGTCCTACGCCACCGGCAAGCGCAAGGACGCGGTCGCCCGTGTCTGGATCAAGCCCGGCTCCGGCAAGATGCTGGTGCGCGACAACAAGGGCCAGTTCATCGACTACACCAAGTATTTCGCGCGCCCCGTGTTGCAGATGATCCTGCGCCAGCCCTTCCAGGTGGCCGGTGTTGTCGACCAGTTCGACGTGGTCGCAACGGTCGCCGGTGGTGGCCTGTCCGGTCAGGCCGGCGCGGTCAAGCACGGCATTTCGAAAGCGTTGCAGCTTTATGATCCGGCGCTGCGCCCGGCGCTGAAAGCGGCAGGTTTCCTGACCCGCGACAGCCGCGTCGTGGAGCGCAAGAAGTTCGGTCGCGCGAAAGCCCGCCGCAGCTTCCAGTTCTCGAAGCGTTAAACCGGTCTGCTCACTTGTCCGGTACATCGTCCGCGCCCATGGGTGCGGACGATTTTCTTTTCGGCTTTCGTCTTTGGACACATGTTGGTTTACTGGTTCTGTCCAACCCACAGGAGGCCATCATGTATTCCAACCTGCTCGTCACAGTTGCCTATGAAGGTGAAAATGACGCGGCCCCCTCGCTTCGGATCGCACGGGCCTTGGCGTCTCCGGGAGCAAAGGTCACGCTGATCCACGTGATGGAGCCCGCGCCGATCTTTACCCTCGATTACCTTCCGGACAACTGGCGCGTGGACATGCATGATGCAATCAAGTCCGACCTTGGCAAGATGGCCGCGCAATTCGAACATGGAAACGCCGTGGTGGTCGAAGGCGACCCGGCGAACGAAGCCCTGGATTTTGCGCGACTGCACGAGGTCGATTGTATTGTCGTCGCGTCGCACCGCCCCGGCACACAAAGCGTGATGCTGGGGTCAACCGCGAACAAGATCGTGGCCGCCGCGCCCTGTGCGGTGCATGTTGCGCGGCGCGCGCGCGACTAGGGCTTGGGCGGACGGTGGCGCGCCGCCGTCGGGCCCGTTTGCATGTATCACCAATGATAAACCCCCGCAGGCCAAGCCTTCGGGGGTTCGATGTGTCACGGGACCAAGGCCCCGCCGGTTCTGTCGTATCTCAGAGCCCGTTCTCGCGCTGTGCCTTCTTGCGCGCCAGCTTGCGCGCGCGGCGAATCGCTTCGGCCTTTTCACGGGCCTTCTTCTCGGACGGTTTCTCGAAATGCTGCTTGAGCTTCATTTCGCGAAACACACCTTCACGCTGGAGCTTCTTCTTCAGCGCACGAAGGGCCTGATCGACATTGTTGTCACGAACCGATACCTGCATGTGGTTTTCACCACCTTTCCAAGTTAAAGTTGCATAAATCGCAGGAAGCGGTCGCATAGCAGAGACCTTGCGCTATGTCCAGCCGCATGACCGGAACAGGGAGCAGTCCATGACCGATTTGACCGAAAAACTCCTCGACGCCGCGCTGATCCATGTGCCGTTCGATGGCTGGGGCGATGCCGCCCTGCGCGCCGCCGCCGCCGATTGCGGGGTGGACATGGCCGCCGCGCGCGCCGTGTTCCCGCGCGGCGGGGTGGATATGGCGCTGGCCTATCACGCGCGCGGTGATGCCTTGATGCTGGCGCGTCTGGCCGATCATGACCTGTCGCAACTGCGGTTTCGAGATCGGGTCGCGCTGGCGGTGCGCCTGCGGCTTGAGGCCGCGGAGGACCGCGAATTGGTGCGGCGCGGCAGCACCCTGTTCGCCTTGCCGCCCTATGCCGCCGATGGTGCCCGGGCGATCTGGGGCACCGCCGATGCGATCTGGACCGCGCTTGGCGACAGCGCCACCGATTACAACTGGTACACCAAGCGCGCGACGCTGTCGGGGGTCTATTCCGCCACGGTGCTGTTCTGGCTGGGCGATGACAGCCCGAACGCCGAAGCGACGTGGGAATTCCTCGACCGCCGCATTGACGGGGTCATGCAGGTCGAGCGCGTGAAGGGCGCGGTGCGCAAGAACCCGGTTCTGCGGGGCTTGTTCGCCGGGCCGAGCGCGGTTCTGTCCTGCATCAAGGCACCGAACACGCGTGCACGCCCCGACCTGCCGGGCTACATGCCGCGCAGCCCGCAGGGTTGACGCGGGCCGACCCACGCCGCAAGTTGCGCTGATCTTTGACGCAAGACAGGACAAGCGCGATGGCGGTCGGCACGGAAATCCTCACCTGGTATGAAGGCGCGTGGCATGACGGGGCCGCGCCGATCATCACGTCGGCGGATCATGCCGCGTGGCTGGGCAGCACCGTGTTCGATGGCGCACGCCAATTCGACGGCGCGCGCCCCGATCTGGACCTGCACAGCGCCCGTATCATCGCCTCGGCCGAAGCGATGGGCATGGTGCCGCCGGTCGATGCCGCGACCGTGCAGGGGCTGATGGAGGACGGCTGCGCGCGTTTCGGCGCCGACCGCGCGCTGTATCTGCGCCCGATGATGTGGTCGCGCGATTCTGCTCCCGGCATCATTGATGTCGAGCCGGAAAACACCGGCTTTTCCATCTGCATCGAGGCGCTGGACATGCCGAGCATTGGCGGCTTTTCGTTGACCGTGTCGCCCTTTTGCCGCCCGCGCCCCGACATGGCGGTGACAGAGGCGAAGGCGGGCGCGCTTTATGCCAACAATGCCCGCATCATGGCCGATGCCCGCAAACGCGGGTATTCAAACGCGCTGTCGCTGGATGTGGAGGGGTTCGTGGCCGAAACCGCATCCACCAACGTGTTCATGGTGCGCGACGGGGTGGTGTTCACGCCGGTGCCCAACGGGATGTTCCTGAACGGGATCACTCGCAAGCGCGTGATCGGGCTGCTGCGCGCCGACGGGGTCGAGGTGATCGAGACCAGCCTGACGCTGGACGATTTCGACACCGCCGACGAGATCTTCGTGACCGGCAATATTGCCAAGGTCATGCCGGTCGCGCGCTACAAGGACCGCGAGATGGGCGCGCCCCGGATGGGGCTGCGCGCGCGCGAGCTGTATTGGGATTACGCGCTGTCCGGGGGCGCCGCGGTCGCCGAGGCGCGGGCCACGGCGGGCGGCGTCTGAGGGGCGTTGCCCTTGGGTATTTTCGCAAGGATGAAACGGGAGGAAAGCAGCGATGGATCTGCCACATACAATGCGCGCGGTCGAGATCGCGAAACCCGGCGGGCCGGAGGTTTTGCGCGAGGTCGAGCGCCCGGTGCCGGTGCCCGGCGCGGGGCAGGTGGTGGTGCGCATGGCCTATGCCGGTGTGAACCGCCCCGACGCCTTGCAGCGCGCGGGCGCGTATGACCCGCCCGCCGGTGCAAGCGACCTTCCGGGGCTGGAAGGCGCGGGCACCATCGCCGCCGTGGGCGCGGGTGTCGCGCGCTGGAACGTGGGCGACCGGGTCTGCGCGCTGTTTCCGGGCGGCTCTTATGCCGAACACGCCGCGACGGATGCCGGGCAGGTGCTACCCGTGCCCGACGGCATGAGCCTGCGAGAGGCGGCGTGTTTGCCCGAAACCTGTTTCACCGTCTGGTCCAACGTGTTCATGCGCGGGGGCTTGCAAGCGGGCGAACGGTTCCTGGTGCATGGCGGGTCGTCCGGCATTGGCACGACCGCGATCCAGCTTGCCCATGCCTTTGGCGCGCGGGTGTTCGCAACGGCCGGGTCGGCCGAGAAATGCGCCGCCTGCACCCGGCTTGGGGCGGAGCGCGCGATCAATTACCGCGACGAGGATTTCGTGGCCGTCCTGCGCGACGAGGGCGGCGCGAACCTGATCCTGGACATGGTGGGCGGCGATTACCTGCCGCGCAACCTGAAAGCCCTGGCCGAGGATGGGCGGCTGGTGCAGATTGCCTTTCTGCAAGGCCCCAAGGTGGCGGTGAATTTCGCGCCGCTGATGGTGCGGCGGCTGACGATCACCGGCTCCACCCTGCGCCCGCAATCGGATGCCGCCAAGGCTGCGATTGCCACCGAGCTGGAAGCGAAGGTCTGGCCGCTGGTCGCGAACGGGCGGCTGGCCCCGGTGATGGACAGCGAATTCCCGCTGGCCGAAGCCGCGGCGGCGCATGCGCGGATGGAAAGCTCGGAACATATCGGCAAGATCGTCCTTGCGATCGCGCCGGAGTGAAAAAAGGGCCGGTCATGGGACCGGCCCTTGATCTGTCAGCCCTGCAGGGCAATCAGGGGAACGCGGCGCGGTCCCACGCTTCGATCGCGGCGGCCTGGTTGGTGCCATAGTCCGCGATATTGGTGTCGCTGCGCTTGAAATCGGCCCAGTCGCGCATCGGTCCGGCGATGGTCGTATCCTCGACCACCGGGTATTCGTTGTTCGAATCGGCGAGGATGCTCTGGACGAAGGGCGTGCTGAGAAATTCGATGAACCGGACCGCGTTGTCCGGGTTCGGCGCGTTTGCGACCACGCCGATGCCCGACACGTTCACATGCGTGCCGCGCCCGTCCTGGTTGGGGAAGATCGGCAACACCTTGGACGCGACTTCGCGATCCGCGGGGTTGGTAGAGGTTTGCAGACGGCCCCAGTAATAGGTGTTGGCGACGGCAAGATCACATTCACCCGCGGCCACGCCACGGATCTGGTCGGTGTCGCCGCCCTGCGGGTCACGCGCGAGGTTGCCAAGCAGCCCTTCGGCCCAGGCTTGCGCGTCTTCTGCGCCATGAACATGGACCATTTCGGCCATCAGCGACACGTTGTAGATGTTTGACGAGGTGCGGATGCAGACCGAATGGCCCAGGTCGTCGCGCGCCAGATCCTCGTAGGTGGTGACACCTTCGGGCATCCCGGCCTCTGCGTTATAGTAGATGACGCGCGCGCGGCTGGTGACGCCATAGAACAGGCCATCGGGGTGGCGCATGTCTTCGGGAATGCGCTCGTTCAGAACGTCGCTCTCGGCCGGTTGGAAAATGCCCGCTTCGATCGCGCGGTGCAGGCGGCCACCATCGACGGTCCAGAACAGGTCGGCGGGGGAGTTGGCGCCCTCGGCCTCGATCCGGGCCTGAAGCTCGTCACCGGAACCGTCGAGGATGTTGACCTTGATCCCGGTTTCCTCTGTGAAGCGGTCAAAGATCACCAGGTCGGTGTCATAGTGGCGCCCGGAATAGAGGTTGACCTCTTGCGCCAAGGCGGGGAGCGCGGTTGCCAGCGCCATCGCGGATACGGTTGCAAACCGAAGCATGGATGTCTCCTTTGTTACAGCTTTCCGCCTGCCTGGGCAGGGCTGCGCGCCCCGCTGGGTTGGCTGTTCGGACGGGGCCTGGCCCCGCCTTGCGCCCGACATAACGCGCCACGGCATTGTTGACAATAATAATCGGTTATTATTTTTTCCGACCCCGGTATTTGCTTTTCCTGCGCGCGCAAACCCGCTAATCAACGCGCATGACGGATCAACCGCTTCCCGCAGTCACACGGTCGCGCCGCCGCTATTCGCCATGGGCGGTGCTGGCGTTGGTCGTGGCCGCGATCATCCTCATGCCCATCGTCAGCGTGGTCAGCCGGGTTTTCGTGCCGCCCGAGGATGTCTGGGCGCAACTGATCGACACGGTGCTGCCGCTCTATATCCGCAACTCGGTGCTGATGGTGCTGGGCGTGGTCAGCCTGGCCGCGCTGATCGGTGTGACGACGGGCTGGCTTGTCGCGGCCTATGACTTTCCGGGCCGGCGGGTGTTCGAATGGGCGCTGATGCTGCCCTTGGCAATGCCCAGCTACGTGATTGCCTATGTGTATTACGATCGGCTCAGCTACTGGGGGCCGATCCAGTCGGGCCTGCGCGACCTGTTCGGGTGGACCGGGCAGGGCTACTGGTTCCCGCAGATCGCGTCGGTTCCCGGTGCGATCTTCGTGCTGGCGCTGGTGCTGTACCCGTATGTCTACCTGCTGGCGCGGGCGGCCTTCATCGGCCAGTCGCAACACCTGATGGAAGCCGCGCGCACGCTGGGCCATGGCCGCGTCTCGGCCTTCTTCCGCGTGGCGCTGCCCATGGCCTGGCCCGCGATCGCCGCCGGCGCGGCCTTTGTCGCGATGGAAACGCTGGCCGAATACGGCGCGGTGCTGCACCTGGGGGTGCAGACGCTGACCACGGGCATCTTCCGCACATGGTTCGCGCGCGGGGCGCCGGTGGCGGCAGCGCAACTGGCGGCGCTCTTGTTATTCTTCGTCGTTGCGCTGTTCTGGGCGGAAAAACTGGCGCGCGGCAAACGGCATTTCGCGTCCGACAGCGGCGGGCGCGGGGCGCAACTTGTGCGCAAACGCCTGGGCGCTGGGCCGGGGGCGTTGGCAATGTTGGTCTGTGCGCTGCCGCTGGGGCTGGGGTTCATCTTTCCGGCAGGCGAACTGGCGCGCCTGGCCTATATCGCGGGCGACCCGATGTGGGGGCCGCGCTTTTACGAATTCGTCTCCAACAGCCTGACCATGGCCGGGGGCGCGGCGCTGCTTCTGGTCGCGGTGGCCCTGCTGCTGGCCTATGCCAAGCGCTTGCAAGGCGGGCCGGTGGTGGGCCTTGCCACGCAAGCCGCCAGCCTTGGCTACGCGCTGCCCGGCGCGGTGATCGCGGTGGGCATCCTGATCCCGATGGCAGCGTTCGACAACGCGCTCGACAGTTTCATGCGCGCGAGTTTCGGCCTCTCGACCGGGCTTTTGTTGACCGGAACCATCGCCGCGCTGATGTTCGCCTATGTCGTGCGCTACCTGGCCGTGGCGCTGAAGACCACCGAAGCCGCCTTCATCCGAATCCCCCGCAGCATGGATGACGCGGCGCGCAACCTGGGGCTCGGGCCTGCCGGGCTGCTGGCCCGCGTGCATATCCCCTTGTTGCGCCGGGGCATGCTGACCGCCGCGATCTTCGTCTTTGCCGATGTCATGAAGGAACTGCCCGCCACGCTCATCGTGCGCCCGTTCAATTTCGACACGCTGGCCATCCGCGTGTTCCGGCTGGCCAGCGATTCGCGGCTGGAAGAGGCCTCGACCGCCGCGCTCATGATCGTCGCCGTCGGGATTTTGCCTGTCATTATCCTCAGCCGGGCGATGAACCGCTAACCGCTTCATCTTGCCTCAAATACTCATGACACGACATGCACCCCATGCGCGCCGTGTCACGATGCTCAGCCCGCAGCCAAGCTCCACGCCCCCGCGCCAGCCGGGGGCGTCTCTCGTGGCCTGACGGGCGGGGCCGGGGCTTGGCCCGGCTCCGCCCGTCAGGGCGCTTCCCCTATTTCACGAATATTTCGCGCGGGGTGGTGCACAAGGGTTCCGGTCCCTGTTCGGTAATCAGCACCGGTTCTGTAATCTCCAGCCCGCCATCGTCCAGCCACAGCGCCGGCATGAAATGCATCACCATGCCCGGTTTCAATTCGGTCATGTCGCCGCGCCGCAGCGACAGCGTGCGCTCGCCCCAGTCGGGCGGGTAGCTCAGGCCGATCGAATAGCCGCAGCGATTGTCCTTCTCGAAGCCGCGCTTGTTCAGCGCCGCGTTGAACGCGTTGGCGACATCCTCGGCCCGCGCGCCGGGGTGGCATTGCGACAGCCCGGCTTCGGTCGCGTCCAGCACCGCCTCTTCCGCGTGGCGGTACAGGTCCGGCACCGTGCCGAAAAACAGCGTGCGCGATTGCGGGCAATGGTAGCGGCGATGCACGCCCGCGATCTCGAAAAACGTGGCCTCGCCCGCGCGCATGGGCCGGTCGTCCCATGTCAGGTGCGCCGCCGTGGCGTCCAGCCCCGAGGGCGCCATGGGCACGATGGCCGGGTAATCGCCCCATTGCCCATCCGCGCCTTCGATCCCGGCGCGTGTGATCTCTGCCACAAGCTTGTTCTTGGGCATCCCCGGTTCGGCCACGTCCAGAATGACCTGGTGCATCCGTTCCACGATCCGCGCGGCGCGGCGCATGTACAGCAGTTCCGATTCGGATTTGACCAGCCTTTGCCAGTTCACCAGCCCGGTCGCATCCTCGAACCGGGCCTCGTGCAGGTGGTTGACCAGTGTCTGGTGCGCGGCGGCGGAATAGTAATAATTGTCCAGCTCCACCCCGATCCAGCCGGTATTCCAACCGCGATCCACGATCAGCGTCGCGAGCGATTCCATCGCGTGTTTTTGCGGGTTCTGCACGTAAGTGTCATCATAGGGCGCGACGCTGTCGGGGCTGCGCATGAACACGGTGCGCGCGGCCCCCGGCCCATCTATGCCGCGCCCCCACCAGACGGGTTCGCCTTCCATCGGCAGCAAAACGGCCTGGTGCACGTAAAAGGTCCAGCCGTCATAGCCCGTGACCCAGTTCATGTTCGACGGGTCGGAAATGATCATCAGGTCCAGCCCGCGAATTTCCATTTCAGCGCGGGTGCGGGCGATGCGGGCTTCGTACTCGGCATCGGTAAAGTTCGGGTTGGTGGTGGTCATGAGCGCGGGGTTCCTGTGGCGCAAAAGAAAGCCCCGGCGCGGAGGATGCGCCGGGGCAGATGGGGCTTACAGCGCGCCGGTGACGTCATCGAGC
>JAAAPG010000122.1 GCA_009908405.1 Alphaproteobacteria bacterium
ACCCGCCGCCATTGGCGCAGCTTCCCATGGAAATCACGTAACGCGGCTCCGGCATCTGGTCATAGACCTTGCGCAGCGCGGGGGCCATCTTGTTGGTCAGCGTGCCCGCCACGATCATCAAGTCCGACTGGCGCGGGCTGGCGCGCGGCGCCGTGCCGAAGCGTTCGACGTCGTAACGCGGCATGGAGGTGTGCATCATCTCTACCGCGCAGCAGGCCAGGCCAAAGGTCATCCAGTGCAGCGACCCGTTGCGCGCCCAGTTGATGATGTCCTCGGTCGAGGTGAGCAGGAACCCCTTGTCCTGCAATTCGCGGTTCAGCGACTGCGTGGCAACATCGCGGTCGGCGCCCGCGGTATTCGCACCTGCCATCACTCCCATTCCAGCGCCCCCTTCTTCCATTCATAGGCAAAGCCCACGGTCAGCACCGCCAAAAACAGCATCATCGACCAGAAGGCGGTCATAGACATGTCGCCAAAGGCCACCGCCCAGGGAAACAGGAACGCGATTTCAAGGTCGAAAATGATGAACAGGATCGACACCAGGTAAAACCGCACATCGAATTTCATCCGCGCATCGTCGAACGCGTTGAAGCCGCATTCGTAGGCCGACACTTTTTCCGGGTCGGGGTTGCGCACCGCGATCACGATGGCCGACAGTAACAGCACAAGGCCAAGGCCCACGGCTATGGCCAGAAAGATCACGATCGGCAGGTAGGACGCGAGGAGGTCTTGCACCTTTGGCTCCTTTCGCAGGCGGCATGCGCCGCTTCGAACTCTGCCACCGCGCATGTCGCGATGGCCTTGGCTTTTCATCATCTACTCCGACACACCGGGTTGGTCAACTGAACTAGGCTGTCGGGACGCGGAAAAACACGCCTCGGGATACCGTTGCATACATTTAACATTCATTAATTTGAATGACTTGCCGCGGCTGCGAAAGGTTATCGCCGCATGTGCAGCAGCGACACCATGCCCGTGTCACGCTTTGCCGGAACGCGATACCCCAAGGGACGGCACCTGCCGGGCGGTTTCCGGTAACCAGACTGCCAAAGGGGGCAAGCGCGCCGTCCGGGCAGACCACGGCTTTCCCGGTCTGGCGCCGACCGCTTGCGCGATCATGACGAATTCCGCGGCAACAAGGCTTGCACTGGCCGCATGGGCTGCGCATCCTGCGTGGCACAGCAAGAAGGACAAGCCATGACCCGCAAGATCATCATCGACACCGACCCAGGACAGGATGACGCCGTGGCGATCCTGCTCGCCCTCGCCTCGCCGGAACTGGAGGTGCTGGGCATCACCTGCGTCGCGGGCAACGTGCCGCTGGCGCTGACCCACGCGAATGCGCGCAAGGTTTGCGAATTGGCGGGGCGGTCCGGCGTGCCGGTCCATGCCGGCTGCGACGCGCCCATGGAGCGCAAGCTGGTGACGGCGGAACACGTGCATGGCAAGACAGGGCTGGACGGGGTCGACCTGCCCGCGCCCACCATGCCGCTAGCCGATGGCCACGCGGTCGATTTCCTGATCGAAACCCTTCGCCGCGAACCCGCGGGCACGGTCACGCTGGTGCCCATCGGACCGCTGACCAACATCGCCACCGCCATGGAACGCGCGCCCGACATCATCCCGCGGATTCAGCAGATCGTGCTGATGGGCGGCGCGTATTTCGAAGTGGGCAACATCACCCCCACCGCCGAATTCAACATCTATGTCGACCCGGAAGCCGCCAAGATCGTCTTTGGCGCGGGCGTCGATCTTGTCGTCATGCCGCTCGACGTGACCCATAAAGCCCTTGTCACCGCCCCGCGCGTCGAAGCCTTCCGCGCGCTGCCCGGTCGGGTTGGCCCGGCGGTCGCAAGCTGGACCGATTTCTTCGAGCGGTTCGACAAGGAAAAATACGGCTCCGCCGGCGCGCCGCTGCACGACCCGTGCACGATCGCCTACCTGGTCGCGCCGGACCTGTTCACCGGGCGCCATATCAACGTGGAAATCGAGACCGGCTCTGACCTGACGCTTGGCATGACCGTCGCCGATTGGTGGCGCGTCAGCGGGCGTGCCCCCAATGCGCTGTTCATCGGCGATGTCGATGCGGATGGGGTCTTCGCGCTTCTGACCGACCGGCTGTCGCGCCTCTGACCCCGTCCTCGTTGCATGATATTCCGCGGCCCAAGGCCCCGGCAACACCTTGAAAATCTCAGGCGGTCCACCCCTCGAAGCCCAGCGCCTCGTAATCCAGCCCGTAGGCCGCGCGCCCGGCCGCCTCGACCTCGGCATCGTGAATCCCGGCCAGCGTGAAGCGGCGCGGCTCAAGACGCGGCGCAAACGGCGGCAGGTCCAGCCCCAGGTCGCGGCCCAATTCCGGCAGCTCGCGCGCCAACCTGTCCACGCGCAAAAGGTGATGCAGCGGCGCCTGTCCCATCACGCCCTCGATGACCTTGGTCTGGCTGGCCCAGGCGGGCAGCACCGCGATGGCCGTCTGTCCGTTCAGATTGGCCGCCACGAAACGCAGGAACGCCAGGAAACCAGCGCGGTGCAGCGCGGTGTCATAGCTGTCCATCGCGTCCTTGTCCGGCAGTTCCACCCCGTGAACCCGCGCCAGAAAGGCGCGCACATTGCCACGCTGGCCATGCACGACCTGCCGCAAATAGACCTCGTGCGCGCGGTTCAGCGGGTGGTGCAGCACGGTAAACACGTTGCGGCGCGGATGCGCGCGCAGCCAGTCGCGCCAGCTTTGCGCGGTGAAATCAGAGTGCACGGGCGCGCCCGCGTCGACCTGCGCCATCCAGTCCAGCACGCCCGGATCAGGCGCGCCGGGCATGGGCAGGTAGGCGATGGGCGACTGCGCGCAAGCGCGCAAGCCCCAGACCATCGGTCCACGCCGTGGTTCGAAATTGGGCGTGCGCGACAGGTTGAAACGGTCCAGCCGCGCCAGCCCGTCGCGCACCGCGTCGGGGTTTGTCAGCTTTTGTTCCAACGGTTCGGGGTTCTGGCGTTTCAGCTTGCGCGACGGCGCCTCGATCCGCGCGCCCACCCCCAGCCACGCGGCCAGCCCGTTCAGAACCTCGACATCATTGGCTTCCTCGTAGGCCAGGTAAAACGCGGTCTGCCCGGTTGTTTGCAGGGTCCGCAGCACGGTCGCCTGAAAGTCCTGAATGCGTGTGACATGCTCTTCGAACTCCGCCGGATCGAACGCCACCTGTGCCGAGCGCTTGGTTTTCACATCGCCCAGCTTCCATTGCTGCGTCGCCCGCGCAATTTTCAGCGACACGTAGCTGTCCAGCGGGTTGCGCGTCAGGATGATCTTGGCGCAGCGCGGGTCTTGCATGAAAGAGGGCAGCACGCGCGCGTCGTGGTCATGAAAAAACCGAAAGCCCGTCAGATCGTCCTGCCCCCGAATGGCCAGCAAAAGCGCCATCGGGTTGCGGTCGCGTTCCGCCAGCGTCACGCCATACAGTTCTTCTTTGCCCTGGTGCGAGATGAAGGCCGGGTTGAACACCTCGCCTTCACAAGTGATGCCGTCGAACTCGTTCAGGTTCGCCTCTACCAGGTTCGAACCTGTGCGCATTTCTGCCAAGACGACGAAATAATCGAACGGGGCCGCGTCTGTCATGGTCTTTCCCTATTTGACACCTGTGCGTCCTTCGAAATCGCGCAATAGAACCGGGGGCAAGCCCTTATTGCGCAAATCACGCAAATACGTCTGAAAACCGTCCAGTGATCGCATTTGCGGCAGGCCGTAGCTGGCCAAGGGCACGTCGGGCACGATCTTGGATACCACCTCGGACAGGTTGCGCTCCGGCGCCTCCATGAACTCTGCCAAGGTCCAGATGCGCACATCGGCATTCACCCAGCGCGATTGCAGGACCGACAGCAAATGTTGTTCGCGCTTTTGCAACCAGGCGACATGGCCGAGCAGGTCGTCGGGCCGGTAGTCGCCCCGGAACAGCGGCAACAGGAAACACCCGCTTATCAGCGAAATCTGCGCGTTGCGGTCCTTGGCCATGAACCACAACAGGTCCGGGGGCACATGGTCGCGCGCGGTGATGGAAAAGCACTGGCGTTCGCCGCGCGTGGCCCAGATCAGGTTGGTCAGGAACATGCGCGGATTGTAGTCACGCAGCGCCGCGCTGTTGGAAATCGCCCCGTGCCAGACATGCGCGCCGCCATGGAAATTGGCGCGTTCCGGTGCGAAAAGATCCCCGTGCGCGCGGGTGCCGGTGACTTGGCCCAGCCAATAGTCAAAGCCCTGAAACACCTTGTCGAATCCGCTGAACACCGAATAGGGCCCGGCCGTCAGCGCCTGCCCGCTGTCGTCATGCGGAAATCGGCTTTGCATGTACAGCCCCGCGCGGCCTTCGGTGCGCTGATGCTCGGCCAGTTCGAAATAGCGGTCGATCTTGGCGGGTTCGGGCGTGACCGGGGCCAGCCGGGCCGGCTGGTCGGACAGGAAGAACCCGTAGAGCTTGTCCGCCTGCGGCCAGATCTTGCGCGCCAGAAAGCAATCGGACCGGCGCAGAAGTTGCAAATGGTCGTCATAGAACAGGTTCGGCCGCCCGTTGCGGTCGAATTTCACCAGCGTCAGCGAGCGGCTTTCAATGCGTTGCCCATGCAGCCGCGCCAGCGTCTGGAAATAGCTTTCATCGGGAATCCAGCAGCCCTTGAAATAGCGCTCATAGCGTTTGCGCTTGGGGTGGGTCAGGATCGCATTCAGCGTCGCGCGCGACAGGCACCACCATTGAGAGCCCATATGCGGCTCCAGCGGGCGGGGGATTTCGCGCGATATGCCCCAGCGGCGTTGCAGGTCGACCCAGCGGTCGAACAGCCAGCGTTGCTTGCGCCATGAAAACGGAAAATACAGCGTGAACCGCTCGCGCGACAGCCCACCGGTAATCCAGTCGGCATGATCGACGGCCACGGATTCGATGAAATCGGTTCCCTCGTTGGCGCGCAGATGCGTCACCAGCTCTGCCGCCGGACGCAAGGGCAGGCATGACCCGGAACTAAGCAGCACATGACCAATCTGGGCAAAATCGCGCAACAGGATTTCGGCCGCGTTCTGGCTGGCCGCGACAATGTTCCACGACCCCCAGTCGCAGCGCAGGCGTGGCACCATGCGCAACAAGGGTTGGTCGCCCAGCTCTGCCTGCATGGCCGCCACCTGTGGCTGCGGCACCGCGCTGTCGATATGCAGCGCCACGGCGCAGCCCGCATCCAGCCAGAACCGCGCGACCTGCGCGGCCCGGTCCAGCGCCGTGTGGCACAGCATGACCACACCCAATGTCGGGGCCGCCGCACTCATGCCCAATCCCCTTTCGACATCAGCCCCAGGATTTCCAACTGGCGCCAGTTTATATACTCGGTCGAGTGTTCGCACCACAGCGTCTGCCCGTCGCGCAAGGTCAGGTCATAGGCGCGGTATTCGCGGCTGCCCGCGTAATGTTCGCCGCGGTGCAATTCCTCGCCCGCCTTGGCCATGATCGTGTCCAGGAACTTGGCATGGAGCAGCACCCCCGAGGCCTGCTCGCCCCCGCTTTCGTCATAGACCCGGTTCAGGCCGCGCGGCAGCGCCATGTGGCTGGAACTGACATAGGCATATTTGCGCGACCAGCGCACCAGCGGCACCTTGTTCAGCGCCGGGGCCTGTTCGGGACTGTCGGCCATGAACAACCGTTGGCGCACGCCACCCTGTATCCACAGGTTGCCCATGTGGGGGTTTTTCTTGACGGAATAATTCGCCGCATCGAACCAGCGCGCGATCTCGAACGGGTTTTGCCCGGCGCTGTAGGGCTGCGCGGCGACCGGCCCCTTGGGATACATGTCCAGCAACATGGCCGAGAAGGACTTGCGCCCCTGGCTGTCCAGCCAGTCGGTCAGCGCGTGCAGCGGGCGGGTGTCGGCGTATGGATACAACAGGAATTCATCGACATCGGCCACCAGGCACCAATGATCCGCGCCGTAGCGCCATTGCAGGTGGTTCAGCCAATCGACCCCGAAACACGACGCCTTGTAGCTGGCCCCCGTGGTCCAGAGCGACACGTCGCGCTGCGCTTCCAGGTATTCGGTCGTGCCGTCATCCGACCCGTTATCGACCATCAGGAAATGCGCCACGCCCATATTGCGGTAATAGTCCAGGAAATAGGGCAAGCGGACATATTCGTTGCGCAAGGTGGTGAAGCACAGAATGTCATTCGGGCGAATGCGGTCGGTGCGGTTGACGCGCGGGCGCAATTCAAGGCTTTTGCGCAGGGCGCGTATAAGTTTGGTCTGCCTGCGCGCGCGCAGTTTGAACTGAGTTTTAAAGCCCATGAACACTCACTCGTAACCGCCAACCGGCCAACTGAAGCGGCCTTGACATTGTCATGCCCGACCGGTCCGACAAATGCAACAATCTTGCCTTTGATAGGTTATTGTTGTATGAATATACGCAATCAGGTCCAGCCCCCGCGTGATATCAGGCCAAGCTCTTCCAGTTGCTCCCAGCCTCGAAACCGGGCGGAATGTTCGCACCACAGATCAGGCGCCTGCGCGACCGCGTCGTAATAGGCGTCAAAAACCGGCGCATTGCCGAAATGTTCGGCGCGGGCTTTTTCCACCGGCGACCGATCCACGATCTGCGGCAGGAATTTCGTGTGCAGCAGCGCGCCCGAAATCCCCTCGCCCGCGCCCCGCGCATAGACCGCGTTCCGGTGGCGCGGCAGGATCGAATGGGTCGAGTTGACCCATGTGTTGTGCATATCCCATTTCACCAGCGGCAGCTTGGTCAAGGTGGGCGCGCGGTTGGGTTGATCCCGGAAAAACACCCGCGCGCGCGGCCCGCCCTGGATCAGCAGGCAATCCAGCAGCGGCTTGCGCGTGATGGTGTAATTGCCGGGGTCGAACCAGTGAAGCGCGGAAAGCGGGTCTTCGCCGCGCCCCACGCGCACCGAGTTGAGCGCGCCCTTGGGGTAAAGCTCCAACATCATCGCGGGGAGGATGGACTGGCCGGTCGCGTCCAGCCAGTCGGTCAAAGCGCGCAGGGGACGGGTCCGCCAATGCGGGTAGATCAGCAATTCATCGGCATCGGCGACCACGCACCAATGCCCGCGCGCATGGGCCAGCATCAGCCAGTTGAGCCAGTCAACGCCGAAGCGCGCCGCGCGATAACTGGCCTGCGTGGTCCAGACGGACGCATCGGGCTGCGCCAGAAGCGTGTCCAATGTGCCGTCATCGCTGCCATTGTCCACGAAACAGAAATGATCGACGCCCAGACCCCGGTAATGGTGCAGGAACCAGTCGATCCGGTCGGCCTCGTTACGGATGGTGGAAAACAGCAGGATCGCGCCGTGCCCCCAGCGTCCGCGCTTGAGGCGGCGCAACTCGCGCGATTTGGCCATGGCGCGCGCGCGATAGCGGCGGCGCTTCCAGTTCATGCGGAACCGGAACCAGCGATCTTGCGAAGGGGGCAGTTCGGAATACATGCGCGCCTTTTGTCGAGCCTGCCCTACAGAAGCGCGAAGCGTGCGGGCTTGCAAGCCCGAACCCGCCCATGCCAAGGGGACATCCGGCGGACGCCCCTGTGTTCTTGCCAGTGATTGGCGCTTACTGCGCGGCCTGACGCTGCGCCATCAGGTCGGTCAGGAAATCGTCAAGCTCGTCATGCAATTCCGCGCGCGCCAGGCCGAAGGCCACGGTCGCTTGCAGGAACCCGGCCTTGGACCCGCAGTCGAAACGCTGGCCGTCAAAGCGGTAGCCACGGACATTGTCCTTTTCCTGGATCTCGCGGGCAATCGCGTCGGTCAACTGGATTTCCCCGCCCGCGCCCGGTTCAATCTTGTCCAGATGCTTCATCACGTCGGGCGACAGGATGTAGCGGCCAATCGCGGCGAGGTTCGACGGTTGCGTGCCTTGTGCGGGCTTCTCGACCATCCCGCGCATGGGCAGGCTGCGGCCAATCGCGGGCGGAACATCCATGATCCCATAAGACGACACCATATGCGGCGCGACTTCCATCGCCGCGATCATGTTGCCACCGCACTCTTCGTAAACCTCGACCATCTGTTGCAGGCAGGGCGTGTCGGCGGCGATCACGTCATCGGGCAGCAGCACCGCGAAAGGTTCATCCCCGATCAGGTGGCGCGCGCACCACACCGCGTGGCCAAGGCCCAGCGCCTGATGCTGGCGGACATAGGCAATCGCGCCGCTGTCCATGTTGGTGTCGTCCAGCGTTTCAAGAAGCGCGGTTTTGCCCTTGGCTTTCAGCGCGGCTTCCAGTTCCGGGGCGCGGTCGAAATAGTCCTCCAACGCGCCCTTGCCGCGCGAGGTCACGAAGATGAATTCCGTGATGCCCGCGGCGCGCGCCTCGTCGATCGCGTATTGAATCAGCGGGCGGTCGACCAGCGTCATGATCTCTTTCGGGACCGACTTGGTCGCGGGCAGGAAGCGGGTGCCCATGCCTGCGACGGGAAAGACGGCTTTCGTGACCTTGCGTTCCATCATTACTCCAATCTGGTACCAACTAACATGGCGCCAGATAGCCCGTGGAATGCGGCAGGTTTGCGGTCAGAATCGGGACAGCATGGAAAAAGTTAACGAATTCGTTAACGCCGCGTGCCTTATTCCGGCGCAACCAGGGCAACCGCCGGATTTCGGACAATGAAGAACGGGTTTTCGAAGCCCGGCTTGCCGTAGCGCAAAGGTGTGTGGTCGTCAAAGCGCAGAACCTGACCGCCTGCGCCGCGCAGCACAGCATCGCCTGCCGCCGTGTCCCATTCCATCGTGCGCCCCAGGCGGGGGTAGAAATCCGCCTCTCCCGCCGCGACCAGGCAGAATTTCAAAGACGACCCGGCGCTGCGCATATCGGCCACATTGTAGCGCGCGATATAGGCATCGGTCGCGGCATCGCGGTGCGATTTCGAGGCCACCACGATCAGCGCATCCGGATCGGGCCTGCTGAGAGACAAGGGCCGCGTTTCGCCGGGTGTATCGGGGCTGA
>JAAAPG010000124.1 GCA_009908405.1 Alphaproteobacteria bacterium
GCAACCATGACCATCGCGGTGCCCACGGGGATCAAGATCTTCTCCTGGATCGCGACCATGTGGAAAGGGTCGGTATCGTTCGAGACGCCCATGCTCTGGGCCTTCGGCTTCCTGTTCCTGTTCACCGTCGGCGGCGTGACCGGCGTGGTGCTGAGCCAGGCCCCCATCGACCGGGTCTATCACGACACCTATTATGTCGTGGCGCATTTCCACTACGTGATGTCGCTGGGGGCGGTCTTCGCGCTGTTTGCGGGTATTTATTTCTGGATCGGCAAGATGTCAGGACGGCAATACCCGGAATGGGCGGGCAAGGTGCATTTCTGGGCCATGTTCATCGGCGCGAACCTGACCTTCTTCCCGCAGCACTTCCTGGGCCGCCAAGGCATGCCGCGCCGCTATATCGACTACCCGGACGCCTTCGCGCTGTGGAACTATGTCAGCTCGATCGGGGCCTTCATCAGCTTCGCGTCCTTCCTGTTCTTCATCGGGGTGATCTTCTACACCCTGACGCGCGGCGCGCGCGTGACCCAGAACAACTACTGGAACGAACATGCCGACACGCTGGAATGGACCCTGCCCTCGCCGCCGCCCGAGCACACGTTCGAGCAGCTTCCCAAGCAAGAGGACTGGGACCAGCAGCGCAAAGGCAAGCGTGACGGGCTGATCCCGGACGCCGCGGAAAACCTTTAAGCGAGCCTCCCGGATTGCCTGCAATCTGGACGATAACACCCAAGGCCTCGGGCACACCGCCCGGGGCCTTTGCCGTGGCGCAATCGGACGGGGCGGAATATTTGCTGATCCTGTCGCCGCATCTGTCGATGGGGGCCGAAGGCTTCGTCGCGATCATCGGCATCAGCGCGGGCCTGCTGGCGCTGCCATTGCTGGGTGTGCTTGGAACCCCGGTCTTGTGGGGACTGATCCCGTTTGCAGGACTCGCGCTCTGGGGGCTTTGGTATGCGCTGCAACGCAACAGCCGTGAAAGACAGTCGCTTCAGGAAGAACTGCGCCTGACCCGCGACGTTATAGAAATCACCCGCATCAACCCACGCGCACCTGCACAACGCTGGCAAGCGAACCCCTATTGGGTCCGCGTGTCGCTGATGGAACGGGGCGGACCGGTTGAAAATTACCTGACGCTCAATGGCGGCGGTCGCGCGGTGGAACTGGGGGCGTTCCTCAGCCCGGAAGAGCGCGCGTCGCTGCATGACGACCTGTCACGCGCCTTGCGGCATTTGCGCTGAAGCCTGTCGCGCGAAAGTGCTTCCCGGTTTTGCGCAAAAAGGCATGCGACCATGGAAGCTGAGCGTGGAGCGCGTGACTGCGCATGAACGCGACGCGCTCTAGACCGGGCGGCGCATCTGCTCGAATGCCCTTGCCACGCTGGCGGCACGCGCGCGATCTTGCGCGCAGAGCGGCCCGAAACCCTCGGGACGAAATCGTGCGCGAAACGCGGCAAGCCGATCTTGCGCGGATGCAGAGGGGTAGCCGATCCGGGTCAGACTGGCGTCAAAATCGACAGGGTCCGTGGCAATTTCGGGCCAGACCCCCAACCCCGCCCGTGCCAAGCCGCGCCAGTCAAAGCGCGGGCCGGGATCTTGCTTGCGTTCAGGCGCCATGTCGGAATGCCCGATCACGTCCACCGGAGCGATTTTCCAGCGCGTCATGATGTGCGACAACAGCCCTTCCAAGGCGCGCATCTGCGGCGCGGCAAAGGGTTCCGTGCCAGTATTGACAAGTTCGATCCCGATGGAACGTGAATTGATATCCGACAGCCCTGCCCAGGCCCCTGCCCCGGCGTGCCAGGCGCGCTTGTTTTCCGCGACCATCTGGAAGCAGGTGCCATCGCGGTCTACCAGATAATGTGCCGACACTTCGCAGGTCGGGTCGCAAAGCCGTTCCAGAGCTGCACCTGCGCAGCCCATCGCGGTATAATGCAAAACGATGTATCGGGGCTGCAACCCATCGCGGCGCGGCCCGAAATTCGGCGACGGGTGCCAGATCACCTTATTCGCGGGCCTTGACCGTGGTGGCGGCCTTACGGAATGGCGCCGGATCCCACCAGCAAGCGAACCCATCACCATCCGGGTCCATATGTTCCGGGTCTTTTTCAGGGCCGCCCGCCGCAAGGAACGCTTCCTGTGCCAGGTCCTGATGCGGATGTTGCGCACAAGCCGCTTCCCACCGCCGCCAGCGAAACGGATTGCGCCGCGTGTAGCGTTCTTCGCCCACGTTATGCTGCGTGGACAAGGCATACATGAACAGGTTCGGACCCGATGCCGACGGCGCCTCTGCTGCCGTGACCCGAACCTGCGGCACGAAATCGCGCCGAACAACGCGGTTCTGGGTCGGCGTACCAAACGGCTGGGCCTGATAGCTTTGCGTGCTTACCCCTTGCTGAGCCTGTGCCGGCGTGGCCGGGGCCGCGGCAATCGTTTCCCCGGTGCTGAACCCTTGCGTCGCGGGGGTTTGCGCTGGCGGGGTTTGCGCTGGCGGGGTTTGCGCTGGCGGGATTTGCGCGGCCTGTTGCGGTTGCGGCTGGCCCTGCTGCGGCGCAGCTGCGATCGGTTCGCCAATCGGGGCCTGTTGCGGCATCTGGGTCCGGGCCGACCCGAATCCCCGAGGCTGAAACCCGACCGCTGCCGCACCAGCCGCTTGCCGGGGCGCGGCCCGCGCTGCGGCGGCTTCGGCGCGACGAATGCGGGACAGTTCTTCTTGCGCCCGCATATACTGCGCGTAATCGCTGAAACCAACACCGCTGCCTGCCGTGTCGATCACGTTGGAATAGGGCGCATTGGAAGTACAGGCAGACACCAGTCCAACGGCGATCAAGACAAGGGGAAAACGCATGGGATACTCTCGACGCTCGGCGGTTTTTTGCAACCCTACCACCATTTAGCAGGTTTGGCCACAAAACCGCACGCCGTTTCCAGGACATGTGCCGTCTTGAGCAATTCGCCTTCATCCCAAGGCTGTCCAATCAGTTGCAGCCCCAGGGGCAGTCCCTGCTTGTCCAGCCCGGCGGGCACCGAGATGCCCGGCAACCCGGCCAGGTTCACCGTCACGGTAAACACGTCGTTGAGATACATCTGCACCGGATCGGCATCGGCCATTTCGCCCAGGCCGAACGCGCTTGACGGTGTCGCCGGGGTCAGGATCGCATCGACCCCGTCGGCGAAAACCGTCTCGAAATCGCGCTTGATCAGGGTGCGTATCTTGCGCGCGCGATTGTAATAGGCGTCATAGAAACCAGCCGAGAGCACATAGGTGCCGATCATCACGCGGCGCTGCACTTCGGGGCCAAAGCCTTCGGCGCGGGTTTTCTCATACATCTCGGTGATGCCATCACCCGCCGCCAGCGCGGCACGGTGCCCGTAGCGCACCCCGTCATAGCGCGCCAGGTTCGACGACGCTTCCGCCGGCGCAATCACGTAATACGCGGGCAGCGCGTATTTCGTGTGCGGCAGGCTGATCTCGACAATCTTGGCGCCCGCATCGCGCAGCATGTCTGCGCCTTCGTCCCAGAGCGCCGCGATTTCTTCGGGCATCCCGTCGATCCGGTATTCGCGGGGAATGCCGATGGTCTTGCCGCGAATGTCGCCCGTCAACATCGACTCGAAATCCGGCACCGGCAGGTCGGCGCTGGTCGAATCCTTGGCGTCATGGCCGCACATCGCTTCCAGCATGATCGCGGCATCGCGCACGGACTTCGTCATCGGCCCAGCTTGGTCCAAGGACGAGGCAAAGGCGACGATCCCCCAGCGCGAACAACGCCCATAGGTCGGCTTTATCCCGACAATGCCGGTAAAGGCGGCAGGCTGGCGGATCGATCCACCGGTGTCGGTGCCGGTCGCGGCCAGACACAGATCGGCCGACACCGCAGCCGCCGACCCGCCGGACGACCCGCCCGGTGTCAGGTCGCGCCCGTCCACTTTCCACGGGTTCACGGCATTGCCGTAAACGCTGGTTTCGTTGCTGGACCCCATGGCGAATTCGTCCATGTTCAGCTTGCCCAGCATGACCGCGCCCCCGTCGCGCAGTTTTCCGCTGATGGTGGATTCGTACTCGGGGCGGAACCCGTCCAGTATGCGGCTGGCCGCCTGGCTGGGAACACCTTGGGTGCAGAACAAGTCCTTCACGCCAATAGGCAGACCACACATGGCGGGCGCATCGCCCGTGGCCAGCCGGGCATCCGCGGCGCGCGCGCGGTCCAGCGCCAGATCGGGGGTGTTGTGCACGAAAGCGTTCAGCGCACCGCCCCCCTCTATTGCGCGCAGGCAGGCTTCTGTCAGCTCAACAGACCGGGTTTCGCCCTTGCGCAACAGGTCGCGCGCCGCGGACAATGTCAACTTGTTCAGATCGCTCATTCCACCACCTTCGGCACGGCAAAGAACCCCTCACGCGCGTCGGGCGCGTTCGACAGGATTTTCGACTGGATATCCCCATCCGTGGCCCCGTCGACCCGACGCGGCAAACGCATCGGCGTGACAGATGTCATCGGCTCCACGCCGGTGACATCAACCTCGCCCAATTCCTCCATGAAGTTCAGAATGCGGCTCAGGTCTTGCGCCAGCGCCGGCAGATCAGCCTCGGCCACGGCAATACGCGACAGCTTGGCGACTTTGCGCGCAGTCTCTAAATCGATCTCGGACATCAGCCCTCCGCCAGTCTCGGGGTTTCAAGTCGCGGTTTATCCAGATGACAGGTTAGGCGCAAGCTTGCCTGTGGCGGCAATAGACCACGATCATCCATCCCAGCATGATCGCGTTCAGGATGTGCCACATGAAATGCGTGCCGATGGGGAACTTGGCGCAGACTGCGTCATCGGCCATGCGAAAGCCAAGCGAAACGGCCAGAATGACCGCCCCCGAAACCAGACCTTGCCCGGTGGGGCCGCGCCACAGCCACAGCCCGTAGGCGGCGATCAACACCGCCACGCTGGCATAAAGCGCATTGCCGCCGGGCAACACACCGCCAAACAGCCACGCAAACCCCGCCGCGTAGGGAAAGAACGCCAGCGTGACCGCCCCGGCCCAAGGCGGCGCGATTCCCAGAAAATCGCGCGTGGCCGCGAACAGGTAGAGCAGGATGAACAGCAGGATCGGCACCACATCGGCCAGGCTTGCCCATCCCGTTGCATGGGTGTGCCACAGAAACGACCCGACCCCGATTGCCGCCAGCACAATCGCCATGCCCTGCGCCAGTGGCAGGCCCTTGGTGCGCGGCCAGACCATGGCAGCGGCTAGCACAAATGCAACATTCGTGACCGCATTGACAGGTTCTGACCAATAGGAAAAATCCGAGCGTTCGCAATAAGCTATGACTTGCTCGAACATTGCTCAGCCCTCGCGTAACTTTCCAAAAAACGATGTCAGCAGCGCTGAGGCCGCCTCGGCCTCCAACCCGTCATAAACCTCTGGCACATGATGGCACTGCGGATGCGCAAACACCCGCGCCCCATGCGCCACGCCACCGGATCGCGGGTCGGACGCCCCGTAATACAGCCGCCGCACCCGCGCATGGGCGATCGCCTGCGCGCACATTGCGCAGGGTTCCAGCGTCACATACAGGTCGCACCCGGTCAAACGCTCCTGCCCCAGCGCCGCGCAAGCGGCGCGAATGGCCAAAATCTCGGCATGGGCGGTCGGATCGTTGCGCTCGCGCGTCCGGTTTCCGTCTGCGGCAAGCACTGTTCCGTCTTGAGCAACCATTACAGCCCCCACGGGCACCTCCCCGCGTGCGGCGGCGCGGTGCGCCTCGTCCAGCGCCAAAGGCATGAAACTGCGAAACCGGTTCATGCGACTGGACATGCCGACGCCTGCCCACGAAAACAATCCCCTGCATTACCAGACGAATATCCCGGCACGGAAGCGCCCCCGAATCCATGAACACGGCGCATCAGCGCCTGCGCCAGGTTTGCAGAACATCTGCGCCCAGCCGCCGCGCTTTGGCCAGCTCGAATTGCGGTGCATCCGCCAGCCGCGTCACGCCCAAGGTGCCCAACCCCGCACGCCCGTCTGCGCCGACCAGCTTGCCCGCATGGATCACCACCAGCTCATCCACCAGCCCGGCGCCAATCAGGCTGGCGGCCAAGGCGCCGCCGCCTTCGCACAAGACCCGCGTGATGCCTTCGGCTGCCAGGGCCGTCATCATCGCGCGCGGGTCAAGACCGGGGTCCCCAAGCGCGCAGCCGATCAGCCGCGCCCCGGTCGAAGCCCAGGCCTTTGGCACATCCAGCCCGGCCCCGTGCAGCAGCCAGACCGGGACATCTTGGGCGCTGCGGCCCAACCGCCCGGCGGGGTCCAGATCAAGCCCGGCGCTGGCCACCACGCGCACCGGCTGATGCGCAACGCCCATATCACGCACGGTCAGATCCGGGTCATCGGCCCGCGCGGTGCCGCCGCCCACCAGCACGGCATCATGGCGCGCGCGCATTGCATGCACCGCGCGCCGCGCCTCTGGCCCCGTGATCCAGCGGCTTTCCCCGGTGGCGGTCGCGATCCGTCCGTCCAGCGTCATCGCCAGCTTCAAGGTCAGGAAGGGGCGGTTTTCCGTCACGCGCAGCAGGAAGCCCGCGTTGGCAGCACGCGCGGCCTGTGCTTCGACCTTTTCGGTTACCGCGATCCCCGCCGCGCGCAGCCGGGCATGCCCCTGCCCGGCCACGCGCGGGTCCGGGTCGGTCAGGGCGGTGACCACGCGCGCAACACCTGCCTGAACCAGCGCGTCGCAACACGGCGGCGTTCGGCCATGATGCGCGCAAGGTTCCAGGCTGACATAAGCGGTCGCGCCGCGTGCGTCGCATTTGGCCAGCGCCAAGGCCTCGGCATGGGGCCGCCCGCCGGGCGCGGTCCAGCCACGTGCGAGGATGCGCCCGTCGCGCACGATCACGCAGCCCACGGCGGGGTTGGGCCAGACCCGCCCCAAGCCGCGCGCGCCCAGCGCAATCGCCAGCCGCATGAAGCGACGGTCCGTGGCGTCGGTCACGGGTTACTCCATGTCTTTCGGCTCTGGCCGCAATTCCGAAACGAATTTGTCGAAATCATCGGCTTCCTGGAAGTTCTTGTAGACCGAGGCAAAACGGACATACGCGACCGTATCGATCCGTGCGAGCGTTTCCATCACGATCTCGCCAATCAGCTTGGACGGCACATCGCTGTCGCCCAGGCTTTCCAGCCGCCGCACGATACCGCTTATCATCTGGTCCACGCGCTCATGTTCAATATTGCGCTTTTGAAGCGCGATGCGCACCGAACGTTCCAGCTTTTCACGGTCGAAAGCTTCACGGCGGCCATTGGTCTTGACCACGACCAGATCGCGCAGCTGCACGCGCTCATAGGTGGTGAAGCGCCCGCCGCAGGCCGGACAGAACCGGCGGCGGCGGATCGCGCCATGGTCCTCTGCGGGACGGGAATCTTTCACTTGCGTTTCGGTATTTCCGCAAAAAGGACAGCGCATCAGCAGCCTCGGGGGTTAGGTTCACATTGCCCCAAGGACTATACCCGACACCAAGGCTTTGGGTAGCGCTGATTCACACCCACCAGATCATGCAGGCGCGGCTGTGGCACGCGGGACTCAGCGCAGCACGATCACGCGGGTCTGGTCCATCCCTTCTTCGCGCACCATGTCGAACAAAACGCTGGCATTTTCCGGGTCCAGCCGCACGCAGCCGGCAGAAGCCGGTCGCCCAAGACGGCTGACCTGGTCGGTGCCGTGGATGGCGTAATGCCCGGAATAGAATATCGCATACGGCATGGGCGCGTTGTTGTAGCGACTGGAACGGTGGTGCCTGGACAGCAATTGCGGCCGCCATTGCCCGGTGGGCGTAATCTTGCCCGGACGCGCGGTCGAAACCGGCCATTCATGCACCAGCGTGCCGTGGCGGTAGACATACATCTTTTGTTCGGAAATGCTGACTCGCGCGACGACGCGGTCGGCCATGGCAGCGGTTGTAAACAACAGTAGCGCGGCCAAAGCCGCAAAAACTGGGCGCATGGTCATGTCCCCCCGGAAGAACAATGCTTGGCCTGTGCAACAAGGCAGTTTCGATCTGGCCCGATCCACGGCGCCCGAGTCAAGAAGATTGATCGCCTTTTAGCTTGATTTGGCATGGTTAGAGTGGCATCTGCCGCGCATGGAAAACAAGCATATCGCACTTGTCACGGGCGCCTCTCGCGGGATCGGCGCAGCTTTGGCCGAGGAACTGGCCGTGCGCGGCTGGCATGTCGTGGCCGTCGCCCGCACGATGGGCGCACTGGAAGAGCTGGACGACCGGATCAAGACAGCTGGCGGCACGGCCACGCTGGCGGCGATGGATGTGACGGTCGATGACGCCATGCGCCATTTGTGCCGCGATATCCATGACCGCTGGGGCAGCGTCGGGCTATGGGTGCACAGTGCCATTCAGGCCCCGCCCCTGTCGCCTGCAGGCCATATCGCCATCAAGGAATGGGACAAGGCCCTGGCGGTTAACGCCCGCGCGACGGGTGTTCTGATCCCGATGGTCGCGCCGTTGCTGGCGGCCAGCCCGGACACGGGCACCGCCCTGTTCCTGAACGATCCGGCGGCAGAGGCCCGGTTCCATGGCTGCTACGGGGCGACGAAACTGGCGCAGATGGCGCTGGCCAAGGCGTGGGCGGATGAAAGCGCCAAGACCGGCCCGCGCGTGCTGATCGAGGATTGCGCGCCCATGCCCACGGCGCTGCGCGCGCGCTTTCATCCGGGTGAAAACCGCGACGCGCTGATCCCCTGCGCGACCGAGGCCGCGCGGCTGGTCGCCTTGCTGGGCTAACCCGCCTGCGCCCGGACGGCCTGACGCGCGCGGGCCGAATCGCGGTCGGCCATGCCCAGCAGGTTGCTGGCCAGCCGCATGAAGCCGTCTTCCTCGAAATCGCGGGCCTCATCCGCCAGCACCACGCGCCACAGGTCTTGCAAGTACCCCATGCGATCTTCA
>JAAAPG010000130.1 GCA_009908405.1 Alphaproteobacteria bacterium
CATGTCATGCGATTGCCGGGTTTCGGCGGCACGCATCATTTCACGCTCCAGCGAGACGGAATTGCCGTTGGGGGCCGTGGTATCGGCGGTTTCGGACAGGCGGGCGGGCGGCATGTCTTGCAGGTGACCGCTGCGCACCGAATCCATCGCGCCGGATTGTTGCAGGTAGCTGCCAAAGGACGCCACGTCGCGGGCACGGTAGCCCGGCGTGTCGGCATTGGCCACGTTTTGCGAAATCACCACCTGGCGCTGTGCCGCGTGGCGCGCCATGGCCTGTGATAACCGCATGATGGCGGGTGTGTCTAGCATGAGGGCTTCTCCCATCAATTCGATACACAAAGCCTTAAGGCTGATTCGCTTAATGTTCGGTAAGCAAGACCACGAATCTGGACGGTGAATGATGGAACGGATTGAAAAACTGCGCGCGGCCGTGGCGGATTTGCGCCCCGTGCGCCTGTTTGGCCGCGTGACGGAAAGCCATGGGCAATGCGTTGTATTGGCCGGGCTGGCGCAGGACGCGCGGCTGGGCGACTGGGTCGCATTGGAACCCACGCACGGCGCGCCCATCGGCGGCGAAGTGGTTCGGCTGGAAGGGGACAACGTTCATGTCTTTCCGAATGGCGACCCGGCGGGGCTGGCCTTGGATGACCGCGCGGAATTGCTGGGGCCGCGCCCATTGGCCCCCGATGACAGTTGGATCGGGCGGGTGATCGACCCGTTCGGCGTGCCGCTGGACGGGCGGCCCCTGGCCACGGGGCCAAGCCCCCGCCCCGTGACGACCGCCCCGCCCCCGCCCGCGCGCCGGGGGCGTCTGGGAAACCGGCTGGATACCGGGATGGCGGTGTTCAACACCTTTCTGCCCTTGGTCGAAGGGCAGCGCATTGGCCTGTTCGCGGGCTCTGGCGTGGGCAAGACCATGCTTCTGGGCAATTTCGCCAAGTTGATGCAGGCCGATGTCGTGGTCATTGGCCTGATCGGGGAGCGTGGCCGCGAATTGCGCGAGTTCATCGAGGACGTGCTGGGCGAGGATGGTCTGCGCCGCGCCGTGGTCGTGACCGCCACATCCGACCAGCCCGCGCTGACCCGCAAGCGCTGTGCCGAGGCGGCCATGAGCGTGGCGGAGCATTTCCGCGACCAGGGCAAACATGTGCTGCTGCTGGCCGATAGCGTTACCCGCATGGCCGAAGCGCATCGCGAGGTGGCGCTGGCGGGCGGCGAAAGCGCCAGTTTGCGCGGCTTTCCCCCGTCGCTGTCGCACCGGATCATGGCGCTTGCCGAACGCGCGGGGCCAGGCGCCGACGGGATGGGCGCGATCACCGCCATTTTCACCGTGCTGGTGGCGGGGTCGGACATGGAGGAACCCGTCGCCGACATCCTGCGCGGGGTGCTGGATGGCCACGTGGTGATGGACCGCGCGATTGCCGAACGCGGCCGCTTCCCGGCGGTGGATGTGTTGCGCTCTGTCAGCCGGTCCTTGCCGCGCGCGGCCAGCCCCGAGGAAAACGCGCGGCTTGCCGAAGCGCGCCGCTTGCTGGGGGCCTACGACCGCTCCGAGGTGATGATCCAGGCGGGGCTCTATGAGCCGGGCAGCGACCCGCTGGTCGACCGCGCGATGGCGGTCTGGCCCGCGCTGGACGCGTTCATGGGGGACATGGCGCCGCACGGGGTACGCGGGGCATTCGCGAAACTCGCGCAATGCCTGGAGCCGCCCAAGGCCTAGAACAGGGGTTTTCCCTTGGCCCCGTTGGGGCTACACCCGACCCCGAAACTGGGATCAAGAGGGCAGAGATGGCGCGCATCCTGATTACATCGGCCTTGCCGTATATCAATGGCATCAAGCACCTGGGCAACCTTGTGGGCAGCCAGTTGCCTGCCGATCTCTATGCGCGCTACATGCGCGGGCGCGGGCACGAGGTGATGTTCATCTGCGCCACCGATGAACACGGCACCCCCGCCGAATTGGCCGCGGCGAAAACCGGCGAGGCGGTGGATGCCTATTGCACCCGTATGCATGACGTGCAGGCGGAACTGGCGCGCGGGTTCCGGCTGTCCTTTGACCATTACGGGCGATCCTCCAGCCCGCAAAACCACGCGCTGACACAGCATCTGGCGGCGAAACTGGGCGAGGCCGGGCTGATCGAGGAAGTGACCGAGGAACAGGTCTATTCCCACACCGACGCGCGCTTCCTGCCCGATCGCTATATCGAGGGTACCTGCCCCAATTGCGGCTACGAGCGCGCGCGCGGCGACCAGTGCGAGAACTGCACCAAGCAGCTGGACCCGACCGACCTGCTGGACCCGCGCTCTGCCATTTCCGGCGCGACCGACCTGGAAGTGCGCGAAACCAAGCACCTGTTCCTACGCCAATCCACGCTGCGCGACCGGCTGGACCAATGGATCGACAGCCAGCAGGGCTGGCCGGTTCTGACCACGTCGATTGCCAAGAAATGGCTGCATGACGGCAACGGCTTGCAGGACCGCGGCATCACCCGTGACCTCGATTGGGGCGTGCCCGCGCAATTCGACGGCGCGCCGTGGCAGGGCATGGATGGCAAGGTGTTCTATGTCTGGTTCGACGCGCCCATCGAATACATCGCCGCGACCGCCGAATGGGCCGAGGCGCAGGGGCTGGACGACAGCGCGTGGCGGCGCTGGTGGCGGACGGATGAGGGCGCGCAGGATGTGCGCTACGTGCAGTTCATGGGCAAGGACAACGTGCCGTTCCACACGCTGTCCTTTCCCGCCACGCTGATGGGCTCGGGCGAGCCGTGGAAGCTGGTCGATTACATCAAGTCCTTCAATTACCTGAACTACGATGGCGGGCAGTTTTCCACGTCCTTGGGGCGCGGCGTGTTCATGGACCAGGCGCTGTCGCTACTGCCCGCCGATTACTGGCGCTGGTGGTTGCTCAGCCACGCGCCCGAAAGCTCTGACGCGGAATTCACATGGGAGAATTTCCAGGCTTCGGTCAACAAGGACCTGGCCGATGTGCTGGGCAACCTTGCCAGCCGGGTGACGAAATTCTGCCGCTCGAAATTCGGCGAGGTGGTGCCAGAGGGCGGCGCGTATGGTGCGCGCGAGGCACAGTTGATCGCCGACCTGACCACCCGCCTGCGCGCCTACGAGGGGCATATGGAAGCCATGGACATCCGCAAATCCGCGGCCGAACTGCGCGCGTTCTGGGTGCTGGGCAATGAATACCTGCAAGACGCGGCGCCATGGGCCACCTACAAGACCGACCCGGACGCGGCGGCGGCACCGATCCGGCTGGCGCTGAACCTGATCCGGGTTTACGCCATCGTGTCGCGCCCCTTCATACCGGATGCGGCATCCAGACTGATGGCGGCGATGGGCAGCGACGACTGGTCATGGCCCGAGGATCTGGGCGCGGCGGTGTCGGCCCTGCCCGCCGGTCACGCGTTCACGGTCCCTGACGTGCTGTTCGCCAAGATCACGGACGACCAGCGCGCGGAGTGGGAAACCCGCTTCGCGGGCGCGCGCTGAGGCGTGGAATTTGCGCGGTTTCGGCACGGAATCCGGTTGACACCCACGGGCGGGCCAGTAGAAGGCAGTCTCAGGAATTTGCGGGCCGGGGCGTTTGGCGCTGGCAGCCCGGTGCAGGAGAGAATGACATGGCGAAGCCGACAACCATCAAGATCCGTCTGAACTCGACCGCGGGGACCGGGCATTTCTACGTGACCAAGAAAAACGCCCGCACCATGACCGAGAAGATGACCATTCGCAAATACGACCCCGTTTTGCGCAAGCATGTCGAATACAAGGAAGGCAAGATCAAGTAATCTTGCGACCCTTTTGGCAGTTTTGAAAACCGCGCCCGGTGGCGCGGTTTTTTCATGCTTCGGGTCGGGCCATCAGCGTCAGGACCGCGACGATCAGCGCGAAGCTGATTGCACCGTCCAGAAGGAATGCCGCGCCGGAATGAAACAAGAGCAATCCTGCGACTGCCGCCACCTGGAGTTGCAGGACGACCGCCAGTCCGACTGCAAGGATCGCCGCGATGCGCGCCTGTGCCGGGCTGAAGACCTCGCGCCACGCGATGCGCGCGCCCCCGGCGGTGCGTGTCAGCACAAGGCCAAGCCAGAGCACCAGCCACAGCGACAGGGCGTCGGCGGCAAAGAGCGCGGGCCATGTTGCAAACCCCAAGGCAAGCGGGGCGAAGGCCAGCAGCGCCAGTGCGCTCAGCACCGCGCCCTGCCCCCAGTAGCGCAGCGCCAATGGGACCGTCCGCGCTGCGCGCGGTCCGAAATGGATCGCGCGGTGCCAGAACAAGCCCATGACCGCCAGCGCCAGCCCAAGCGCCGCGCGTGCGATCATGTCATAAGCGGGTGGCGCCGCAGGTGGCAGATCGGGCCAGACCTGCCCGCTGGCCTGCACACTCAGCCACGCCTTGACCGCCATGGCCAGCAAGAAAGGCGGCAACAACAGGCGCTGCACCTGCTTGGGCTTGGCTGCGATAATGCGCCACGCGGCGCGCAACCGTGTCACGCTTTCAGACATGCGTTACCCATGAAAAAGGGCCGGTCCCGCGACCGGCCCGATGCGCCAAGTGCACGCGGTTTATTCTTGCTGGCCCATGAACATCAGCAGGAACTGGAACATGTTCAGGAAGCTGATGTAAAGCGACAGCGCACCGTCGATCGCGGCCTTGTCCAGCCAGTCCTGGTCACCCGCCATTGCGTGCTGCACGTATTCGCTTTTGATCTGCTGCGTGTAGAACGCGGTCAGGCCGGCGAAAATCAGCACACCGATGGCCGAGATGGCGAACATCATGGCCGGGCTTTGCAGGAAGATGTTGACGATCATCGCCACGATCAGACCGATCACGCCCATCATCAGGAAGGTGCCCATGCCCGACAGGTCTTTTTTCGTGGTGTAGCCGAACAGGCTGAGCCCCGCGAAGGCGATGGCG
Organism: Alphaproteobacteria bacterium; assembly: GCA_009908405.1. GTDB lineage: Bacteria > Pseudomonadota > Alphaproteobacteria > Rhodobacterales > Rhodobacteraceae > Roseinatronobacter. The sequence continues at coordinate 4,931 of JAAAPG010000130.1, forward strand.
GTCACGAAAAAGGTCTGCGCGATCGAGAAACTGGTGAAGACCAGGAAGATCGAGCTGAGCGACAAGCCGATGGCCGCCGCGAAGATGAAGAAGCCAAGCTGCACGCCGGCGGCCGAGGCTTTGCGCATCAGCGCGCCCCAGCCGAACAGGATGAAGGCCAGCGGCGCGAACATGATGACCCAGCGCAGCGGCGACATGTAGATCGCGCCGCCAAGGCTGTTCAGATACGTGCCGTTGGGCAGTTGCGCCACGGCTGCCGACGGATCGGCCGTGGTCGCAAGCCCGGCGATTGCCCAGGCGGCGGCCCCGGTAATCAGCATGCCCACGGACATGGTGCCGTAGACCTTGTTCATGTGGGCGCGCAGCCCGGTATCAATCTGTTCAGCGCGAGCGCCGCTCACCTGCGCGCGCATCGTGTTGAAATCTGCCATTGAATCCTCCGTTGGCGAATGTCTGGCGGTGCCAGTGCACCTTGATAGTGATATTTGCACGCCGGGCGCGGTTTTCAAGCAAAACCGGCATTGGCAGTACCGGATTTTGGGCAAATCGGTAAAAGCTGGTCAAATCGTGATGACAATCTTCCCGGTCGAGCGCCGGTCGCGCAGCATGTCCAGCCCGTCCTGCGCGCGTTCCAGCGGCAGGGTGTGGCTGATATGGGGCCGCAAGATGCCGGTTTCATACCAGCCGAACAAGGTTGATAACGATCCGGACATGACCGTTGGCGCGAATTTCGTATACGCGCCCCAATAGAGGCCGATGACGCTCAGGTTCTTGACCAGCAGGATATTGGCCGGAAAGGCGGGCGGCGTGCCGCCGGCAAAACCGATGGCCAGGAACCGGCCTTCGGGGTGCAGCGCGCGCATGGCGGGCGTGGCCAGCGGTTCACCAATCGCGTCATAGATGACATGCGCGCCGCCCAGCGCCTTCAACTCGGCGCGCAGGTCGAACCCGTCCGCGCCACTGTCCAGACAGATCGCCGCGCCTGCATCCGCCGCAACCGCCAGTTTATCGCGCCCCCGCGCCACGGCAATCACACGCGCGCCCAGAAAGGCCCCGATTTCGACCGCGGTCAGTCCGACACCGCCCGCTGCACCCAGAACGACAAGCGTTTCACCCGGCGCCAGACTTGCGCGATGCGCCAGCGCAAGATGAGAGGTGCCATAGGCGACCAGGAAAGCCGCCGCGTCGGTAAAAGGCATGGATTCGGGCATCGCAACGCAAAGATCGGCGGCGCAAACGGCATAATCGGCCAATCCGCCCTGTCCCGCAAAGGCGGCGACGCGGTCTCCGGGTTGAAAGGCCGTGACACCCGCGCCCACGGCATCAACCGTGCCCGCCAATTCCATGCCCAAGGTGTAGGGCGGCGCGACTTTTTCCTGGTACTTCTCTTGCATCATCAGCAGATCGGCAAAATTCAGACCGCACGCCGCGACCCGGACCCTGACCTCTCCGGGCGCCGGGTCGGGAGGATCGACCTGAACCAGACGCGGTTTCGATTCGTCCGCAAGCAACCGGAATGCGCGCATATGTCACCACTTTGTCATTTCCGACAGCCTGCCGCGCGGGCACATCCTGTGCAAGCGCAATGTGTGGTCGTGCAACTTGTGCATTTCGCGACTCTCGCCATGGTTGTTTTGCATTTCGCAACGCATTTTGCAAAGGAGTCGCTGAAACCGGATAAAATTGAAATTTCCTTATCACTTTGCGTGTGAAATGCGGAAAGTTCCCAACGCACGCAAAAGATCAACCCGCGGCGCGGCGATCGGCCTTGAGCCGGATCACTAGTAAGAGTTCGGATAGAAAGAGGTTTTCATGACACATCCTGTTGATCGCCATGTCGGGCAGCAAATGCGGCACAGGCGGTGGATGATCGGAATGACACAGCAGCAACTGGCCGATGCGGTCGGCATCCGGTTCCAGCAGATCCAGAAATATGAAACCGGGGCGAACCGTGTTTCCGCGTCGCGCCTGTGGGATATTGCCGCCGCGATGGAGGTTTCGGTCAGCTTCTTTTTCGAGGGTCTTGAAACTGACGAGTCCGACACCGAATTGCCCGCGGCAGACTTGATGGGCAACAAGGAAACGCTGGACCTGCTGCGCACCTATTACACCATTCCCGAAGCGCAGCGGCGGCGCCTGTTCGATCTGGCGCGCTCTCTTGGCGACGCGGCCTGACACGCTTGCATTCGGCCACGACAGGAGTAGACATGCCGGGCCGTCGCTGAAATGAGGTTCGCCATGCACCGTTTCGACCTGTCACCGCAGGACCAGGGTGCGTTGCTGGCGCTGTGCGATGACCTGGCCGATGCCGCGCGCGGGCAAACCCTGACATTTTTCCGGACGCGCGACCTACCCGCAGACACCAAGCTGGCGGCGGGGTTCGACCCGGTCACACAAGCCGATCGCGCCGCAGAGTCGGCCATGCGTGCCCTACTGGCAGCCCGGCGGCCCGACGACGCCATCATCGGCGAAGAACATGGCTCGAAATCCGGTACAAGCGGGCTGACATGGGTGCTGGACCCGATCGATGGCACCCGTGCTTTCATCAGCGGCACCACGACCTGGGGCGTGCTGATCGCGCTGTGCGACGCGGATGGACCGTTCCTGGGCGTTATAGACCAGCCCTATACGCGGGAACGCTTTATCGGCGGGCCGGGTGTTGCGGAACTGCGCGGCCCGCGCGGCACCGTGCCCTTGCAGACACGCGATACGACCGCGCTAGATCAGGCGATCTTGTTCTCGACCTTTCCAGAGATCGGCACCGATGCAGAGCGCGCGGCGTTCCAACGCGTGGCACAAAGCTGCAAGCTGACCCGCTACGGCATGGATTGCTACGCCTACGCGCTGCTGGCGGCAGGCCATATCGACCTTGTGATAGAGGCCGGGCTGAACAGCTATGACATCTGCGCGCCGATCGCCGTGATCGACGCAGCGGGCGGGATCGTTACCAACTGGCAGGGCGAACCGGCGCATGACGGCGGGCAGGTTCTGGCAGCGGCCAATCCCGATCTGCACGCTGCCGCGCTGGCCTTGTTGCAAACGCGCCCTTGACCTTCCAGCTTGTGGAAGGCCCATATGCCCCGTAACCAAGGTTACAGGTGACACATGAACACGCATGCACAGCACAGGGAACACGTCTCGGACCTGGGTTTCGGGGTGGAAAAGCTAAGCTGCGCGGGCTGCGTCGGCCGGGCCGAACGCGCGCTCGCGGCCGTGCCCGGCGTGATCGACGCGCGCGTGAACCTGGCGACACATCGGGCCGACGTGTCGGTCGATGCGCAAACCTCTGTCACCGATCTGCAAGCCGCGCTTGACCGCGCCGGATACCCGATGGCGGTCGAAACGCTGGAATTCGAGGTCGGCAACATGTCCTGCGGCAGTTGCATCGCGCGGGTCGAGGCGGCGCTGACTGCACAGCCCCGCGTGTTGCGCGCCAGCGCCAACCTGACCACGGGGCGCGTGCAAGCGGATGTGCTGGACGCGGGCGCCGCGCCGGACCTGGCGCGGGCACTGGACGCGGCGGGCTACCCCGCCACACTGGTCGCCGAGGACGCCGCCCCCGACCCGACCGCCCGCCAAGCCATCGAGGCCCGCGCGCTGGCGCGGCGCTTCTGGCTGGCCTTTGCGTTGACCCTGCCGGTGTTCGTCGCGGAAATGGGCGGGCATCTGGTGCCGCCGTTTCATCACTGGCTGCTGAACAGCCTGGGGCAAACGCCGCTCTGGCTGGGGCAATTCATCCTGACCACGCTTGTGCTGCTATCGCCGGGACGTGCGTTCTACACCAGCGGCCTGCCCGCGCTGGCGCGCGGCGCGCCCGACATGAACAGCCTTGTGGCGGTGGGCACTCTGGCCGCATGGGGCTATTCCACCGTGGCCCTCTTCGCCCCCGCCCTGCTGCCCGAGGGCACGCGCGCGGTGTATTTCGAGGCCGCCGCCGTCATCGTCACCCTGATCCTGCTGGGCCGCTGGCTGGAAGCGCGGGC
>JAAAPG010000243.1 GCA_009908405.1 Alphaproteobacteria bacterium
CACGATCCTCTGGGCACTGTGCATGGCGGTTTTGCTGCTGATGGCCTGGGTTCAGGCGCGCAGCACGGTCTACACCATTACCACCGCGCGGGTTGCCATGCGCATTGGCGCCGCGCTGACCGTCACGCTCAACCTGCCCTTCCGCCAGATCGCCAATGCCGACCTGAAGCTGCGCAAATCGGGCGCGGGCAGCATTTCGCTGGAAACACTGGGCGAGACGAATTTTTCCTACCTTGTGCTGTGGCCGCATCTGCGCCCCGGCCACGTGAAGGTCACGAAACCGGCATTGCGCTGCATTCCCGACGCCGCGAAGGTCGCCGGTATCCTGTCAGAGGCCGCAGAGGCCCGCGTCAGCCAGCCCGTTCTGGAACGCATATCCAACCCGACCGCGCCGCAAGGCGATCTGGTCGCCGCTGAATAAGGAGGCCGCGCAATGTCCAGCACCGATAATGGCGGGTTCAAGCCCGGTTTCAAACGCCAGGACAACAACGACATGATCCCGGTCGGGCTGGTGCGCGCGATGTTCGCGCTGCCAGTTCTGGCGCTGATACTTGTCACCTACGCCTCCGTCACGGGACGCGAGAAAGCCGCCGTCCCGCCCCCGGCCCCGGTTGAACAACAATGGTCCCTCCGCATGATCGGGCATGACGCGCAAGCCGTCACCGTGTTGCGCGCCGATGGCAGCGTTCTGGCGGACATGGATCATGGCGGTTTCGTCACGGTCATTCAGAACGGGCTGATGACCATGCGCCGCCGCCACGACATTGACCCGACTTTGCCGGTCGATATCATCCGGTTCGAAAACGGACGCTTGGCCGCCATCGACCCGCTGACCGATTATCGCGTGGAACTGAACGTTTTCGGGCCCGAGAACCACGCGGCCTTTGAGGCGATGCTCGAAAAATACTAGGATTGCCGGACGACCCATAAAAAACCAAGGGAACCAACCAATGTCACTCTTTAGCAAGAAAGTGGAACAGGTGCCGTGCACCGTCGAAGTCAGCCACCGGTTCGAAGCCCTGCACGCGCATGTGCGGTTCAATGACGGTTCGACCATCGAACCCGGCGACGAAGTGCTGGTCCAGGGTCCGCCCGTGCTGGCGGGCTGGGGCGAGGTCATCACCGAGGACCGCACCGCCGTCATCACCCGCGCCAACGCGCTGGAACGGCTCTGGACCCGCCTGACCGGCGATTTCGAAGTGATGGAACTCTGCGAGTTCTCATTCTCCGAGGAGATCACGCTATGAACGTGCATGCCACCACCCATGACGAACTCGCCGCCGAGATGGGCGACAGCTTCGACACCAACGCGATGGCGCAGGAATCCACCCTGCTGAACCCGCGTTTCTACACCACCGATTTCGACGAGATGGACCGCATCGATGTGTCCCCGGTCCGCGAGGAATGGGATATCCTGATCGCGCAGATGAAATCCGACCCCAACAAGGGCCATTTCAAGAAAACCGCCGACTGGGACAATGTCGACTGGGACGCGATGGACCCCAAGCTCAAGCGCGAGCTGGTCGATTTCCTCGTATCGTCCTGCACCGCAGAGTTCTCTGGCTGCGTGCTGTACAAGGAAATGAAGCGCCGCGGCAACAACAAGGACATCTGCGAGCTGTTCAACTACATGGCCCGCGACGAGGCGCGCCATGCCGGGTTCATCAACGACGCGCTGCGCGAAGCGGGCGTGGCGGTGAACCTGGGCTTTCTGACCAAGGCCAAGAAATACACCTATTTCCGGCCCAAGTTCATCTATTACGCCACCTATATCTCTGAAAAGATCGGCTATGCGCGGTATATCACCATCTACCGCCACCTGGAGCAGAATCCCGAATACCGCTTCCACCCGATTTTCAAGTGGTTCAAGGAATGGTGCAATGACGAGTTCAGCCATGGCGAAGCGTTCGCCCTGCTCATGCGCACCGATCCCAAGCTGACCCAGAGCTTTGCCAACAAGCTGTGGATCAAGTTCTTCCTGACCGCCGTGTTCGCGACCATGTATGTGCGCGACCACGCGCGGCCGGAATTTCACAAGGCGCTGGGTGTCGATATCGACTGGTATGACCAGGAAGTGTTCCGCAAGACCAGCGCGATCGCGACACAGGTGTTCCCGATGGAGCTGGACATCGACCACCCGGCCTGGAAGCCCACGCTGAAAAAGATCGAGCGCGCCTTCCGCAAGATGGAAGCGGCCGAGGCGCAAGGCGGGATCGGCGGCAAACTGGCGAAATGGTCAGCCATGGCCAGCGCCGGGATGGGTTTCGCGCGGCTCTATGTCATGCCGGTCAAGAAATCGACCCCGCCCGCGTCGGTTCGCCTGGAACCGGCGTATTAATCCCGTAGGGTGCGTGCTTGCACGCACCTTGCCCCCACCAGCTTGGGTGCGTGCAAGCACGCACCCTACCCCAGCCTCATAGGGAGCGCGCATGTTCGATACGCCTTGGATCGCTGCACTGGCTGCGCTCTTCCTGTGGTGGTTCGCCACGGGCATCCTGCTGTGGCGCGTCCATGCCGCTGATCGCGGCGGGCCGGACAGCCATGTGTGGTCGGTCATCCTGTCGCTGCCCTTGTTCGCGGCCGGTGTGTTGGGGGTGAATGCGACACTGGCAGACCCCAGCCCGCAAGGCGCGTGGGTCGCGTTCCTGTCGGCGCTGGCGATCTGGGGCTGGGTGGAACTGGCCTTCCTGTCGGGCATCATCACCGGGCCGAACACGCGGGCCTGCCCCCCGGGGCTGGACGCGCGGGCGCGCTTCCTCGCCGCGTTCCGCACCGTGGCATGGCACGAAACGGTGCTGGTGGCGGTGCTTGGTGCGCTGGCCTATGCCGCGTGGGGCGCGGCCAACCCTTTCGCGCTCTGGACCTTCGCGCTGTTGTTCTGCGCGCGGGTCTCGGCCAAGCTGAACCTTTACCTGGGCGTGCCCTTTATCAACACCGCCTTCCTGCCCAGCCCGCTTGCGCATCTGGCCAGCTACTTCCGGCCCGGCCCGGTCAGCGGGTTCTTCCCGGCTTCCGTCACGCTTCTGGCGCTGGGCTTCGGCTGTTTCCTGGAACGGCTGTGGCGCGCGCATCAGGCGGGCGACATGGGCGACATCATCGGCTTCACGCTGCTGTCGATGCTCGCTGCCCTCGCGCTGCTGGAACATTGGTTCATGGTCTGGCGCGTGCCGGACGACAAACTCTGGCGCTGGATGATTCCGGCCCCGGCAAATGACAAGACAAAAACCTGAGACAAGACCGAGGGGATCCCAAAATGGACTTCAACGCCCATTTCCAGGCCACGTTGGACACGCTGAAAGACGAAGGCAATTACCGCATCTTTGCAGAAGTTGAGCGCCAATGCGGCAGTTTTCCCAAGGTCCGGCATTTCAATGGCGATGACGTCAGCGAGGTGACCGTCTGGTGCTCGAACGATTACCTTGGCATGGGGCACCACCCCGACGTGGTCGATGCCATGGTGCAGACCGTGCAGAATTGCGGCACCGGCGCGGGCGGCACGCGCAACATTTCCGGCAACAACAATTACCACCGTATATTGGAAGAGGAACTGGCCGACCTGCACGGCAAGGACGCGGCGACGCTGTTCACGTCCGGCTACGTGTCGAACTGGGCGGCGCTGTCCACGCTGGGCTCGAAAATCCCCAACGCGGTCATCCTGTCGGACGAAGGCAACCATGCCAGCATGATCGAAGGCATCCGCCATTCGCGCGCCGACAAGGTGATCTGGAAGCACAATGACTGGCGCGACCTGGACCGCAAGCTGAAGGCCGTGGGCGACCGCCCCAAGATCGTGGCGTTCGAGAGCGTCTATTCCATGGATGGCGATATCTGCCCCATGCGCGAAATCGTCGAGGTGGCCGAGGCGCATGGCGCCATGACCTACCTGGACGAGGTTCATGCCGTCGGCATGTATGGCCCGCGCGGCGGCGGCATTTCCGAAGAGCGCGGGCTGGCGCACCGCATCGACCTGATCGAGGGCACGCTGGGCAAGGCGTTCGGCGTGGTGGGCGGCTACATCACCGGCACGGCGGCGATGTGCGACTTCGTGCGGTCCTTTGCCTCGGGCTTCATCTTTACCACCGCCCTGCCCCCGGCCGTGGCGGCGGCGGCGACCGCGTCCATCCGGCACCTGAAACAGTCGGACATCGAACGCATGGCGCAGCGCGACCGCGTGGCCCGTCTGCGCGCCAAGCTGGACGCGAAGGGCATTCCGCACATGGCCAGCGACAGCCATATCATCCCGGTCATGATCGGCGACCCGGTCAAGTGCAAGATGCTGTCCGACATCCTGATGCAGGACTGGGGTGTCTATGTGCAGCCCATCAACTACCCCACGGTGCCCAAGGGCACGGAGCGGCTGCGCATCACCCCCGGCCCGCTGCATTCCGATGCCGATATCGACCACCTGGTCGAGGCGCTCGCCTCGCTGTGGAAGCAATGCGCGATCGCCCACGCGGTCGCCTGATCGTGGGTTGACTTGCGATGCATGCAGGTCATTTATGGGTTCGGGAAGTATCAAGGGAGTAGCTTACCATGAAATTTGCAACCAAGGTCGCCATCGGTGCCTTTGCGCTGTCAATGTCGGGCCTGCCCGCCTTCGCGCAGGATGCCGAGAGCGGCGAGACCGTGTTCCAGCGCCAGTGCCAGAACTGCCACAACATCGTGGACGACTCGGGCGAGGTTCTTGCCGGACGCCCCAACATGCGCACAGGGCCTAACCTGTATGGCGTGATCGGGCGTCAGGCTGGGATCGTCGACGGCTTCCGCTATGGCGATGATCTGGTCGCGGCGGGTGCCGAGGCCGGGTTGATCTGGTCTGAAGAAGAAATCATCAGCTACGTCCAAGACCCGCGTGGCTACCTGCGCGAGGCGCTGGACAACAACCGCGCGCGCAGCCAGATGGCGTTCCAGGTGCGCTCGGAAGACGACGCGGCCGATGTTGCCGCTTACCTGGCGAGCTTCGGCGCCGAAGAAGCCGAAGAAGCGCCGGCAGGCTAACGCCCTTTGCGCCGAATGCACAGATTGGCCCCCGAACGCAGTGACGTTCGGGGGCTTTTTAATTTATAAGCAACAAAGCCGGATAAAGGACAGAATTGTAGCCCAATCATGTCACAATTCCCGGTCATAAAAGAGGGGCAGACAAAGGAATTCGCGTGATGGATATTGCTCTACATCTTGGCACACATCTGACAGACGACGGGCGTTTGCGGAACTGCCTGACGCATAATCAGGCAATTCTACAGAAGGACGGCATCGACGTGCCGGATGCGGCAAGCTATCGCACCAGTATACTGGAAGCGGTGAAAAGCCATGCGAAAGGACAGCTTGCCCCGGATGCCGGCGCCATCCTGCTGGATTCCATCCTGACGACAGAACGCGCGAACCGGCTGGTGTTGTCGACGGCGCGTTTCCTGTCACCACTGCCAAGTGCTGTGCGCCGCGCACAATTTTGCCCGATGGCCGAACAGCGCGTGCAGGGCTTGCGCGCGGTTTTCGCGGATCACGACGTGTCGCTGTTTCTGGCCATCCGCAACCCGGCCTCTTTCATACCGGCGCTATTGGGCGCGGTGAACGAAGAACAGGCCGGGGTTATCCGCGGCGATCTGGAACCGACCGCGCTGCGCTGGTCCAACCTTGTGCGCACCCTCCGCGACCAGTTTCCCGAAGCACCGATCACCGTCTGGTGCGACGAAGACACCCCCTTCATCTGGGAAGATATCCTGCATGCGGTTTCCGGCTATCACGGCACCGAACCGCTTTCCCGTGTTTATGACTGGTTCGACACGGTCATGGTCGATGGCGGCGCCACCAAGCTGGCGACCTATATGGACAACGCCCCCCCCATGGAACGCGCTCAGAAACAACGGGTGATCGCGGCCTTCCTGGACAAGTTCTGCGACGAGGACAAGATCGACATCGACGTGTCCACGATCGACTGGTCCGAAGACATGGTCGATCTCCTGTCGGAACTGTATGACGAAGATGTCATGACCTTGGGGGCCATGGACGGGGTGACGCTGCTGCAACCCTGAGACGCAAGCAAACATCCCCGCCCGCCGGTCTCTGACGCCTAGACCATCCCGAGCGCGGATTTATACAACTCCAGCACGGCTTCTTCCTCGGCGATATCATCGGGCTTGCGCTTGCGCAGCGCGATGATCTTGCGCAGCACCTTGGTGTCATAGCCACGCCCTTTTGCCTCTGCCATGACTTCTTTCTGCTGATCGGCTATGTCGGCCTTTTCGGCCTCCAGATGCTCGAACCGTTCCACGAACTGGCGCAGTTCTTCGGCGGTCACGTTGTGGGCGTCGGCAGCGATATCGGACATGGGGTCTGGCCTTTCCGGTGGCTCTTGAGGTTGCTCCGCCCCGGTTTGCCCAATCGGGACCGCGCGTGCAAGAGGCAAGACTGCCACGCCAAGCCGCCGTTTCGCAGCTGCAAAATAGTTTTCATTTGAAAACAGCGGCCGCTCTGCTATTTTCGATGTAACTAGCAAAGGCGGTGCGATGCCCGATCAAGAAGCCAAGGAACTGCGCAAATACGAGAAATCCTTGCCGATTTCCCTGTTGCGCGCCCGAGAGGCGACAACGCGCTACTTCAAACCCTTCATCGACCACCACGACCTGACCATGCCACAATGGCGCGTGTTGCGCGCGCTGGCCGAAGAGCAGGCATTGGACGCACGCACCCTGTCAGAGCGTTGCGTGATCTTGCCGCCGTCGTTGACACGCATCTTTCGCAGCCTGACCCAGCGTGGCCTGATTGCGCAGGTCGACTGCGCCGATGCGCGCCGTCACCGAGTCACCTTGACCGATACAGGTCGCGCATTGTTCGAGGAAGTGTTGGAAGAATCCGAACCGCATTACCAGCGCCTCGCCGCGGCCTTCGGGGCGGACCGGTTGGAGAGCCTGCTCAACCTGCTGAGCGAATTACGTGACACGGTCGAAGACCTGAATGCCGAAGATGCACAGGAAGACGCGTTGCCCCGCCGCAAAGCGGCCGGCGCGCATTAAAGCATGTCGCGCAAAACGGGTTCCCGGTTCGCGCAAAAAGACATGCGATCACCGGGGGTCGCATGGGTCGCCTGACTACGACTGCGCGCGACGCGCTCTAGACGACCTGCATCGTGCCGGTTTCCTTCACCGCTTCCATGACCACATGGGTCGAGGTCGAGGTGATGCTGGGCAATCCCGATATGTGGTCTGCAAGCACCCGCCGATAGGCAGAGATATCGCGCGAACGAACCTTCAGCAAATAGTCGAACGCGCCCGCGATCAGGTGACATTCCTCTATTTCCGGAACCCGGCGCACGGCCTCTTCGAATGCGCTGAGCGCAGTTTCGCGCGTGTCCGACAGCTTCACCTCGACAAAGGCGATATGCGCGGCGTCTATTTGCAGCGGATCGACCAACGCACGGTAGCCCAAGATCACGCCCTGTTCTTCCAGACGGCGCAGACGGGCTTGTGTGGGCGACTTGGTCAGCCCGATCCGGTTGGCAAGTTCCGTTATGCTGACGCGCCCATCAATCGCCAGATTGCGCAGAATCGCATGGTCGAAGCTGTCTAGCTTTATATGGGACATTGTTTCGTTGTTACTTTGCATTTCAGACGATCTACCCGTTTATGACCACAAATAAGCGAGAAAAGAAACTGTTTTCGCGGCAATATCAGGAAAAATGATGATGCAGCACATCGGAGTGAACCATGTCTCTGTCAATACCGCTCAGCATATCAGAAGACATCTTGCGCGACGAGGGCGCGCATATCGCGAAAGCCGTCGCGGCGACCGGGCTGAACCCGGACGACCGCACCCGTATCAGCGCCCGCGCCGCGGGCTTGGTGCGCGACATTCGCAGCGCCGATGCGCCGGGTCTGATGGAAGTGTTTCTGGCCGAGTATGGGCTATCCACATCCGAAGGGGTCGCGCTGATGTGCCTGGCCGAAGCGTTGCTGCGCGTCCCCGATGCCGCCACGATCGACGACCTGATCGAGGACAAGATCGCGCCCTCGGACTGGGGCCAGCACCTGGGGCGGTCATCTTCCAGCCTTGTGAATGCCTCCACCTGGGCGCTCATGCTGACGGGGCGGGTGCTGGACGAGCGCGGCGCCTCTGCTGCCGCCACCCTGCGCGGGGCCGTCAAACGGTTGGGCGAGCCGGTCATCCGCACAGCCGTCGCCCGCGCGATGAGGGAAATGGGCCGGCAATTCGTGCTTGGCGAAAGCATTGACAGCGCGATGACCCGCGCCGCCAAGATGGAAGCACGCGGTTACAGCTATTCCTACGACATGCTGGGCGAAGCCGCCCGCACCATGGACGATGCCAAGCGCTACCACAGCGCCTATGCGCGCGCGATCCGCGCCATCGGCGCGCGCGCCACCGGCAATGACATCCGCACCAATCCGGGCATTTCGGTCAAACTCAGCGCCCTGCACCCCCGCTACGAGGTCGCGCAGGAGGACCGCGTCATGGCCGAACTTGTGCCCCGCGCGCGCGAATTGGCGCGGCTGGCGGCGGCGCTTGGCCTTGGCTTCAACATCGACGCCGAGGAAAGCGACCGGCTGGCGCTGTCGCTCAAGGTCATCGACCGCGTGCTGGACGACCCCGCGCTGGATGGCTGGGACGGGTTCGGCGTGGTGGTGCAAGCCTACGGGCCCCGCGCCGCCGACACCATCGACTGGCTGGCGGCCAAGGCCGAAAGCCTTGACCGCAAGATCATGGTCCGGTTGGTCAAGGGTGCCTACTGGGACACGGAAATCAAGCGCGCGCAGGTGATGGGGCTGGACGGGTTTCCGGTGCTGACCCACAAACCCGCCAGCGACGTGAATTTCATCGCCTGTGCACGGCAGCTTCTGGCCGCCCGCACGCGGCTTTACCCGCAACT
>JAAAPG010000007.1 GCA_009908405.1 Alphaproteobacteria bacterium
GTCACAAGATGCAAAACCGCTGCTGATAAAGCGCTATGCCAGTCGCAGGCTGTATAACACCGAGACCAGCGATTACGTGACGCTAGAGGATATCGCGGGGTTCATCCGCGACGGGCGCGAAGTGCAGATCGTCGATCTGAAATCGGGCGACGACCTGACGCGGCAATACCTGCTTCAGATCGTGGCAGAGCATGAAAGCCGTGGCGAAAGCGTGCTGCCGATAGAGGTGTTGACCGACCTTGTGCGCAGCTACACCACGCAAGCGCAAAGCGTGGTGCCACAGTTTCTGGCCATGTCATTCGAAATGCTGCGCGAGGGCCAGTCGCAGATTGTCGACAACATGGCGCGCGCCAACCCGATGGCGGCCATGCCGGGTTTCGATGAAATGCAGCGCCAGCAGCAGGCCTTCATGAAAACCATGATGGCGGGCTGGCCGGGCGCGCCGGAACCGGATGCGAAAACCGACGATGATGATCTGGACGATATCAAGAAACAGCTTGCCGAATTGCAGGACAAGCTGTCGAAGATGAACAAGCCCGAATAGAGCCCGAATAGAGCATGTCGCGCAAAAGTGGTTCCCGGTTTTGCGCAAAAAGACATGCGACCATGAAAGGTGAGAGTGGGGCGCGTTAATGCATATGAACGCGGCGCGTTCTAAATTCCCAGCCGGTCGCGCAAGCTGAACCACGTCATGGCGAGGGCCAGGAGCGGGCTGCGCAACGCGCGCCCGCCGGGGAATGCGGGCAACGCTAGCCGCGCCGCCATGTCAAAGCGTTCGGATTGGCCTGCCACGGTTTCGGCCATGATGCGCCCGGCCAGCGTGGCCAGAGCGACGCCATGGCCGGAATAGCCCGATGCCGACAGGATGTTGGGCGCCACCCGTAAAAAACAGGGCAGGCGGGTCATGGTGATCGCCAGCGTTCCGCCCCAGGCATGGGTGATGCGCGTATCCGCCAGTTGCGGAAACACCTCCAGCATCGGTTTGCGCACGGTGCGGGTTATGTCGGGAAAGCGGTACCCGTAGCTTTCCCCACCGCCGAACAGCAGGCGGTTATCCTCTGACATTCGGAAATAGTTGATGACGAATTTGCTGTCGGCGACGGCATGGTTGCGGGTCAGCACCGCGCTGTCGGGCAAAGGTTCCGTGGCGACAATGAAATTGTTGATCGGCATGACCCGCGCGGCGACCTTGGGGGCCAGCCCGCCCAGGTAGCCATTCGCGGCCAGAAGCACATGATCGGCCTGCACATGCCCGGTCCGGGTGCGGATGACGGGTTTCGCCCCCGGTTCTATCGCGACCACGAGTGCGTTTTCATGGATCACCGCGCCCGCCGCCAGTGCCGCCCGTGCAAGGCCGAACGCATAGCGCAACGGGTGCAGGTGGCCCGCGCCATGGTCCAGGATGCCGCCCTGATAGGCAGGAGAGTTCACGATCTGCTGTATCTGCGCGCGACCCAGCGGTTCCATGTCGGTATAGCCGTAATCGCGTGCCAGTTTTTCGGCATAAGCGTGGCTATGGCGCGCGCCGCTGGCCTGCCAGTCGGCATGGATCACACCGGGGGCGACCGGACTGTCGATGCGATGGCGCGCGATCAGGTCATGCACCAGGTCGCGCGCGTCCAGCCCCATTTGCCACAGCGCGCGGGCATCGTCGGGCCCGACCATGCGTTCTATCGTGTCTTGGTCTATCCGCTGGCCCGGCCCGATCTGCCCGCCATTGCGCCCCGACGCGCCGAACCCCACGCGATGCGCTTCGAGCAGGCGCACCGAATAGCCGCGCTCGGCCAGGTGCAGCGCGGCGGACAGGCCCGTGTAGCCGCCGCCGATGATGCAGACATCTGCCTGCACAGCGCCTTTCAACGGCGCTTGCGGGGCCGGGGGCGGCGCGGTTTCGGCATAGTGGCTGGGCGGGTACTGCCCGGCGCGGTCATTGGCAAATAACAAGTTCATACATTCAGCAGCAGGTGTTCGCGCTCCCACGGGCTGATGACTTGCAGGAATTCGTGATATTCGTCACGCTTTACCGCGGCGTATGTGGTGCTGAACTCCGGCCCAAGGATGTCGTGCAAGGCGGTTGCGCCCTCGAACAGGGTGACGGCATCCCCCAGCGTGCGCGGAAGCTGGTCCTCGTCCATGTAGGCGCTGGTGCGGCATTCGGCCCGCGGGCCGACCTGTTCGGTCAGGCCCAGATACCCGCAGGCCAATGACGCCGCGATCCCGAGGTAGGGGTTGCAGTCCATTCCGGCCAGCCGGTTTTCCACCCGCCGCGCGGCGGGTGACGAAATCGGCACGCGCAGCCCCGTCGTGCGGTTGTCATGCCCCCATTCCAGGTTGATCGGGGCGGAAAAATCGGGGACGTAGCGGCGGTAGCTGTTCACATAGGGCGCGATCAACGCCACGGCGCTGGGCAGGTGCCGTTGCAGCCCGCCGATGAAATGCATGAACGCGCCTGTGCTTGTCCCGGCTTCGGTCGAGAACAGGTTGTTGCCCGTGCCCATGTCCAGAACCGAATGGTGCATATGCATGGCGCTGCCCGGCTCTCCCTCGATCGGTTTTGCCATGAAGGTGGCGAACATGTCATGGCGCAAAGCCGCTTCGCGGATCATCCGCTTGAAGTAGAAAACCTGGTCGGCCAGCACCAGCGGGTCGCCATGCGCAAGGTTGATTTCGACCTGGCCCGCGCCGCCCTCTTGCAGGATTCCGTCGATGTCCAGCCCCATGGCTTCGGCGAAATCGTAGATGTCGTCGATGACCTTGCCGTATTCATCCACCGCCGACATGGAATAGGCCTGCCGCGCCGCCGCGCGCCGGCCGGTCCGGCCCATGGGCGGGATGATCGGCATGTTCGGGTCGATGTTGCGCCCGACGAAGAAGAACTCCATCTCTGGCGCGACAACGGGTTGCCAGCCTTTTGCCCGATACAGGTCCAGCACATGTTTCAGCACGTTGCGCGGCGCGGTCGGGATGGGCACGCCCTTGGCATCCTCGGCGTCATGTATGATCTGCAAGGTCCAGTCGGCTGTCCATGGCGCAGCGGTGGCTGTGCTGAAATCGGGCCGCAGGATCATGTCAGGCTCAAGATCGGTCCCGTTCTGGATTTCAGCCCATCCTCCGGTGATGGTTTGCGAAAAGATAGACGTGGGAAGATAATACCTGGTGCTATCATCGAATTTGAAAGCTGGCATCGCCTTGCCGCGTGCCACGCCTGCCATGTCGCCAATGATGCACTCCACCTCGTCCAGCCGGCGCCCTTCCAGGTAGTCGCGGCCGGCTTGCGGGATCTTGTCGCGCCACATGGTCATGTCTGCACCCGTGCATGTTGTTTGAAAAAGCGGGCAATGCGCTCGGCAATGCCCTGGCTTTCGGCGTGTCCCAGCCCTGCCTGCGCGGCCTGCAACAGCGCGCCTGGCACCACGCCGGGTCCGCGATGGCGGATCAGGTTTTGCAGCACGCTGTCGTCATATTCCGGGTGCGCCTGAACCGAGAAGCCCTTGCCCGGATAGAGCAGCGCCGCGTGGGCGCAGAAATCGTTGCTGGCGATGGTTTGCGCGGTCGCCGGGGGCGTGACGACCTGATCCTGGTGCCAGGCATTCAGCCGGACAGGTCCGGTGTCGAACATGTAATCCTGCGCGCCGACCGCCCAGCCACCGTCGAATTTCTCGACTTTGCCGCCAAGCGCCTGCGCCATGACCTGATGTCCAAAGCAGATACCGACAACCGGCACATCCGCCGCGAAGGCATCGCGGATCAGGTGTTCCAGCGGTGGCAGGAAGGCATGATCTTCATAGACGCCGTGGCGCGACCCTGTAATCAGCCATCCATCCGCGTCCTGCGGGCGAACGGGCAGCTCCATGCCCTCGACATACCATGTGTCGAACGTGAAGCCGCGCCCGTCCAGCAGGCGCATGAACATGTCCGGGTAGTGCCCGGTATGGGCGCTCATCTCGGCGGGCGGACGCCCGCATTCGAGGATACCGATCTTCATGGCTGGCGTCTTTCGGGACTGAGAATGAGCAGACGGTATCGCGCCCCCGGCCCGCGTGCAAGGCTGTCACGTTCGCCCCGACGCGGCCTCGGCCGTGCTTATCCAAGAGCGGCGTCGACGGCGGCTATCTGCGTGTCAAGGTTGATCGCGCATTCGGTTATCGTTTCAAAGCCGCGATCGTCGAACGGATCGGTTTGCAATGTCTTGGCATGGGCCGCGAACGCGGTGTCTCGGGCCGCGATCAGTGCGGTGATCTGGGGGCGGAACAGGCGGAACATGGCGGTCAGCCACAGGTTTGTCGGCCAGCTTGGAAAGGCGTGGTCCACGCTGAAGCGGTCGATCATGCGCAGCACGTCTGGGGCGGGATACCATGTCTCGCCCGTGACCCATTGGTTCGTGGTGAACATGCGCAAGGGTTTGCCGAAGCGATCCATCGAGATGGCGACCAGATGCGCCAGTGCTTTATCGCCCTTGGGCCAGTCACGGGTCCGGGCCTCTGGCACAGGGGCGACGCCGTCCGGCATACCCGCCGCGCGCAGGAAACAGTGAAAATGCCCATGCTCGCCGTCGCGATGGGCGTGGTAATAATACTGCGAATGACTGTCGCGATCATACACGTCCCCCTTGGGGTAATGCTCCAGCCTGACAAACTGCCCTTGGCCCTTGAGCACTTCGCCAACAAGGTTGTAGCCGACTTTATCGAGCGCGGACATGCAGCGTCGGGCCTCGACACCGGCCGCCTGCATGGTCAGCAATTGCGCGCGACTCAGGGCTGTCAGATCGGGATCGGGCAGGATGACGGTCATCGGGTGCTCCATTTCTTGTCGACCTTAAACACTACGGTTGCCACCTGCGACCTGTTGCATGGATCGGAATTGAAAATCTTGGCCGCGTAACAAATCCGACCCCTCTGCCGAACTTGGTATCAGGACGGCCGTGGCGAAATCCATGGCCGAACCCTGAAACAGGAGAGGACAGCATGCAGATTTCGACCAAGTTCAACCTGCGCCAACAGTTGCGCGCATCAACCGTGATTCCGCTGGGGCTTGCCATGTCCGCAATGGCGGGTGGGGCAGTTTTCGTCATCGCGGGTGGCGCCGGGAGCGCCTTGGCTCAATGCGCGGCCAATCCCTGCGCCGCGAACCCCTGCGCTGCCAACCCGTGCGCTGCTAACCCTTGTGCCGCCAACCCGTGCGCCGCCAATCCTTGTGCGGCGAATCCCTGTGCGGCGAATCCCTGTGCCGCCAATCCATGTTCTGCCGCGTTTGCCGGGGCGTCCACGGGCTGCTTTGTGCCGGGTCTTGCCAACGCCTCTGCCAACCCCTGCGCTGCCAACCCGTGCGCCGCCAACCCGTGCGCCGCGAACCCCTGTGCCGCCAATCCGTGCTCTGCCAACCCCTGTGCTGCCAACCCCTGTGCTGCCAACCCCTGTGCCGCCGCAGCCGCACCGCCCGATTTGGCCGAGGACGAGTTGCAAGCGCTTTACGCCTGCCTGATCGACACGCTGAGCGAAGCCTCCGCCGATATGGGCGCTGACCTGCACAAGGCAAGCTGGCTTGCGTCCGACAACCCCGGCGCGCAGGATTTCGCGGCCTGGACCAATTTCGCCCGCACGCCTTATATCAGCTTTACCCATGGCGAACGCTTCGCGTTCAACCACGCCAATGACATTGCCGCCGAGCAATATGGCAAGTTCGAAGAGATCGACGCGATCCCGGCGGGCGGTATCATTGCCAAACCCACCTTCAGCGTGTCGACCAAGGGCGAGGCATTGCTGGAAACCTTGTTCCTGATGGAAAAAGCCCCCGCCGGCACCATGCCCGACACCAATGACTGGATCTATTCCGCCGTCATGCCCGATGGCAGCCTTATGGGGCGCACGAATGGGCAGGATGCAGCGAACGTGGAATTCTGCGTCGCCTGCCACCAAGGCGGCGGCTACGGGCAGGATGACCTGTTGTTCCTGGAAGAAGAATATCGTTTCTGACCAGAAAGGGGGCGGCGTTCGGGCCGCCCCTGTTTCTAAAGACTGTCCAGATACAGTGCCTTCAACTCTGCCGGGTCCATCGCGGCAAGGGTCGCGATTTCCTGCCACTTTGTGCGGGTGAAATTGTCGATCAGGTGCGCGGGGAACAGGCGAGGCATGACCCCGGACCCGGCAAAGCGCGTGATCGCATCGTCCCATTCGGTCGGGATTTGCGGCAACTCCTGCGCATAGGCGTTGCCGGTCAGCGCGGGCGGCGGGGTGATGGCGTCGGCCAGTCCCAACTCCATCCCGCCAAGGATTGCCGCCAGCACCAGGTAGGGGTTGGCGTCGCCGCCGGGCACCCGGTGTTCCAGCCGCCGCGCGGCAGTCGGGCCATTGGGCACCCGGACCGACGCGGTGCGGTTTTCATAGGCCCAGCCAATACCGGTGGGCGCGTGGGCCTCTGGCACCAGCCGGTCATAGCTGTTCGCATGCGGGGCAAAGACCAGCGTCGCGTCGGCCATCGTGGCCAGCACCCCGCCAATAGCATGGCGCAGCGCGTCCGACCCGCGCGGCGTGCCGTTATCGAAAACGTTGCGCCCGTCGCGGTCCTGAAGCGAGGCATGGACATGCAGCCCGCTGCCCGATGCGTCTGGGTAGGGCTTGGCCATGAAGCTGGCGGCAAAGCCATGCGCGCGCGCCAGTCGCCGCACCAGCAGCTTGAACAGCCACGTGTCCTCGGCCATGCGCATCGGGTCCGCGCCATGGGTCAGGTTGATTTCGAACTGGCCCGGCCCGGCCTCGGACGTGGCGGTGTCGGCGTCGATGCCAAGCGCCGCGCACCCGGCATAAAGCGCATCGAAGAACGGGTTGAACACGTCCATCATCTGCATCGACAGCGTGGCCGCGCCCCAACTGCGCCGCCCGGTGGCGGGGTTGGGGGGCGGCTGGAACTGCGCGCCGCTGTCGTCGATCAGGTAGAATTCCAGCTCTGTCGCGGTGACGGCGGTCAGGCCGCGCGCCGCCAGCCGGTCGATCACGGCGGCCAGCGCATGGCGCGCGTCGCCCGCGAAGGGCGTGCCGTCCTCAAGGTGCATGGCCATGGGCAGCATCGCGGCGTCTGGCCCGATCCATGGCATGGGCAACAGCCCGCGTGGGGTCGGGTGCAGGACCCCATCGGCGTCGCCCGTGTCGAACAGAAGCGGGCTGTCGGCGATGTCATTGCCCAGAATATCCAGGTTCAGTGCTGAAAGCGGCATTTTCGCCTGCCCCGCCATCAGCTTGGGCAAGGCGCTGGCGGGCACCCGCTTGGCGCGGGCCACGCCGTTCAGGTCGGGAATGACCACGCGGATCTGGCGCAGGGTGTCGGTGTCCATGGCCTAGCGGATGTATTGCGGGCGGAAGCGGAACCGCGCGCGCCGGGTTTGCGGCACATGCCGGTTCAGCCGCCGCCCGACCAGCCCGTAAAGCCCCACGATCATCAATGTCAGCGCGACGAAATAGGCGGCGACCAGCGGATAGGCCACGAAAGGGTTGAAGGTCTGGTCCACGAAATAGCGGGCGTAATAGAACGCTTCGCCCACCTGTTGCCGCGCCGGGAAGGCCGACAGGAACACGAGCGTTGTGGAATGCGTCAGGAAAATCGCTTCGTTCGTGTAGCTGGGCCATGACAGGCGCAGCATGTTCGGAAAGATCACGCGGCGGAACTTGGTCCAGCCGCGCATCCCGTAGGCATCGGCCGCTTCCAGGTCGCCCTTGGGGATGGACTGCAACGCGCCATGGAACAGCTCGGCGGAATAGGCGGTGGTGTTCAGCACCAGCACGAACAAGCCGCCCACCTGCGCCGTGGTCAGGGCGGAGGTGTTGACCGTCAGGGTGATAAAACCCAGCGGAATATCGACCCCGCTGCGCGGCAGCATGACGAAGGCCGCGTAGAAAAAGAAGAACTGGATGAACAGGGGCGAGCCGCGGAATATGAAGATGAAAAGACCCGCCGGGCGTGACAGCCACCGGTTTTGGCTGAACCGGGCCATGGCCATGCCGCCCGACAGCCCGAAGCCGATGGCGATCGCAAGCCCCGCGAAATAGATGTTCCAGATCAGGCCCGACCCGATCAGGAAGACTTGGTCACAGAATGTAATGTCGAGGCCACGCGGTAACAGCCGGTCGCCATAGTCGCGGCCCAGCGCGCGCAAGGCATAGGCTTCGAAACTCTCCCAGCAGGTTCTCATGCGCCCGCCTTTCGCAGCCGCTCGCCCGCGGCGGTGGCTTGGCCATGTGACAGACGGCGGCCCAGCCACGCGAAAACGCGCTCTGACGCCCATGTGAGGAACAGGTAGAACACCAGCAAAGCGAGGAAATACCACATGCGCCAATCGGGGTGCGGGTAGCTGAAAAGCGAGGTCTTTTGCCCGCCCAGTTCGCGCGCCCAATAGACGATGTCCTGCAAGCCCAACAGGAACAGAAGCGGTGTCGCCTTTATCAGGATTTGCCAGATATTCGACAGGCCGGGCAGCGCGTAGACCCACATTTGTGGCAGCACCACGCGGCGAAAGGCTTGGCGCCGCGTCATGCCATAGGCCTCTGCGGTTTCCACTTGCGCGCGCGGCACGGCCTGCATGGCGCCATGCAACGTGTTGGCCACGAAGGCGCCGAAGACCAGCGCGAAAGCCAGCACGGCCATGGCAAAGGAATAGGTTGTATACATCCATTGTGGTGCCCCGTTGGGCGGCAGTTTCGCCTCTGGGCAGACAAGAAAATCGGTGCCTTGGCGGATGGGTTCGGACCAGTCGGGGCAGCGAACCTGGTGCAGCATCCATTCCAGCCCTTGGCCCAGCGCGATCGGCACGAACAGGAAGAACACGATGTCGGGCACG
>JAAAPG010000166.1 GCA_009908405.1 Alphaproteobacteria bacterium
AATAGGCATATTGCCGATCGAACTGGACCTTGCCGAAGGCCAGGAAAAACCCCATGACACCCAGGAAACCCAAGAGTGCGAACACCCCGATAAGGACATAATTTGCTTTTGTTTCCATGGGTTAGCTAACCTTGTCCTTGGTGGCAATCGCCGCGCGGGCGCGGGGGCCGTGGAAATATTCGTGCACCCAGGGGTGGTCGATTTTCAGCATCTCTTCCATCGTGCCTGTATACTTCACCCGCTTGTCGGCCAAAACCGCGATTCGGTCGCAGCAGGCATGCAGGCTGTCCAGGTCATGCGTGACCATGAACACGGTCAGGCCCATGGCGCGGCTCAGCCCGCTTATCAGCTCGTCAAAAGCCGCCGCGCCAATCGGGTCCAGCCCAGCCGTGGGTTCGTCCAGGAACACGATTTCGGGGTCGAGTGCGAGCGCGCGGGCCAGCCCGGCGCGTTTGCGCATGCCGCCAGAGAGTTCGGACGGATAATTGTCGCCGGCCTTGTAGGGCAGCCCCGACAAGGCGATTTTCAGATCGGCCAGGTCGTGGCGCAAACCGGGGTTCAGACCGTCGATGGTGCGCAGCGGCACTTCGACATTCTCGCGCACCGTCAGGCTGGAAAACAGCGCACCGTCCTGGAACATGACACCCATGCGCTGGTCGATCTCGCGGCGTGCCGCTTCGGAACAGTTCAGCGCATCCTGTCCGAAAATCTCGATACTGCCGGCCTGCGGCGGGCGCAGCCCGGCAATGCAGCGCAGCAGCACCGATTTGCCGGTGCCGGACCCGCCGACCACGCCCAGCACTTCGCCGCGATGAACATCAAGGTCAAGGTTGTCATGCACCACATCCGCGCCGAACGCGTTACGAATGCCGCGCAGTTTTATGACCACGTCCTGCGCCATCATATATCCATCATCGCAAAAAAGATCGAGAACATGGCATCGGCCACGATAACGGCAAAGATCGCGCGCACCACCGCGGCAGAGGTCTGGGCACCAAGGCTCTCGGCATTGCCGCCGACCTGCATCCCCGCATGGCACCCGATCACCCCGATGATAAGCGCGAAGACCGGCGCTTTCACGAATCCGACCAGGACGTGATTGGTGCCCGTTTCCGCCAGCAAGCGCGCCAGGAACACCGGCGGCGAGACGCCCAGTTCCACCCAGGCCATCAGCGCGCCGCCGAAAAGCCCCATGAAATTTGCGACCGCGCCCAATATGGGCAAGGTGATCAGCAGCGCCAGGATGCGCGGCACGAACAGCACCATCGCCGGATCAATCGCCAGCGTGCGCATGGCGTCGACTTCCTCGCGCATTTTCATCGACCCGATGGCGGCGGTGAAGCTGGACGCGGTGCGCCCGGCCACGATGATCGCGGTCAGCAGGATGCCAAGCTCGCGCAGGATGGAAATGGCGATCAGGTCGACGACGAAAATTTCGGCCCCGAACTGGCGCAACTGCACCGCGCCCTGAAAGGCCAGCACCACCCCGATCAGGAAGGACATCAGCGACACGATCGGGATCGCGCGCCAACCCACCTGGTCGGCATGATGGACCAGCGCGGTCATTGGCAACTGTCCGGGATGGCGCAGAACCTGACCCAGCCGCGCCAGGAACAATCCCAGCATGGCGGTAATCTCGACAAGGAAGCCGCCGGCCCCGTTCACCACCCGGCCCACCCGGTCCAGAAGCTGTGCCACGCTCCAGCGGCGGGTTTCGGGCTCGGGCGGTTGGGGCAGCGCGCTGCCCACGCGCTCCAGCAGCGCGGCATGATCCGGGCGCGCGCCGGTCAGTCGCAGCGATGCCGCGTGGCTTTGCAACAGGTAGGCCCCGGCGGTATCCAGCCGCGTCAGCCCCGACAGGTCAAGCTCTCCGGTCAGCCCCGCCAGCCGCGACGCGATGGGCGACACGCTGCGCACCGTCAACGCCCCGGACACGCGCCAGGCGTCGCCAGTCCCGTCGAGCGTCGCATGCTCGGCACTTGCAGGAATGTCCGGGTCCGCAGTCAGGGTCAAAACGTGTCCTTTTGGAAATCGGCCGGGATGCGCAGTTGCGCCAAACGCACCCAACACGATCCGAGTCGCGACCATAGTCGGTTGGCACGGCAGAGTCATGTCCCCGCGCAGGCTGCGCGCTTGGCGTGGCATTCTTGGCACGTATCGCGGCCATGAATTTGGGCTTTCCAAGCCCGAACCGCGCGCTTATAGTCACGAGCATGATCGAAAACCGCGTCATATGGAAAGCTGCCCGCGCATCCCTGCTTCTGCTTAGGGGCCTCTGAGCGTGCCGGACGGGCGCGCCGCTCAGAGGTGAGACGCGCCCGGACCCGAACAGCAGCAGACCCCAAGGAAGACTCCCATGACTGACCCTAAACAGGACCGCGTCCTGATTTTCGACACCACCCTGCGCGATGGCGAGCAAAGCCCCGGCGCGACCATGTCCCATTCCGAGAAGTTGGAGATCGCCGCCCTTCTGGACGAGATGGGCGTCGATATCATCGAAGCCGGGTTCCCGATTGCCAGCGAGGGCGATTTTGCCGCCGTGTCGGAAATCGCGAAAAACGCCACGCAATCCACCATTTGCGGGCTGGCGCGGGCGAATTTCGCCGATATCGACCGTGCCTGGGACGCGGTGAAACAGGCGCCCCAAGGGCGGATTCACACCTTCATCGGCACCTCGCCCCTGCACCGCGACATCACCGCGCTGGACATGGACGGGATGGTCGCCCGCATTCACGAGACGGTCAGCCACGCCCGCAACCTGTGCGACGATGTGCAATGGTCGCCCATGGATGCCACCCGCACCGAGCATGATTTCCTGTGCCGCGTGGTCGAAACCGCGATCAAGGCGGGCGCGACCACGATCAACATTCCCGACACGGTGGGCTATACCTACCCGCGCGAGTCGGCCGATCTGATCGCCATGTTGCTGGAGCGCGTGCCGGGCGCCGATGCGATCACCTTCGCCACGCATTGCCACAACGATCTGGGCATGGCGACCGCCAATGCCTTGGCTGCCGTGGAAGCGGGCGCGCGGCAGGTGGAATGCACGATCAACGGGCTGGGTGAGCGCGCGGGCAACACCGCCTTGGAAGAGGTGGTCATGGCGCTGCGCGTGCGCGGCGATATCCTGCCCTACGCCACCGGCATCGACACCACCAAGATCATGGGCCTGTCGCGCATGGTCGCCGCCGTGTCGGGCTTTCCGGTGCAGTACAACAAGGCCGTGGTCGGCAAGAACGCGTTTGCGCATGAATCCGGCATCCACCAGGACGGGATGCTGAAGAACAAGGAAACCTTCGAGATCATGCGCCCCGAGGATATCGGGCTGGCCGCGACCAACCTTGTCATGGGCAAGCATTCCGGCCGCGCGGCGCTGCGCGCCAAGCTGTCCGAGTTGGGGTATGAGCTGGGCGACAACCAGTTGAAGGATGTCTTCGTGCGGTTCAAGGCCTTGGCCGACCGCAAGAAGGAAGTCTATGACGACGACCTGATCGCGCTGATGGCCGAAGCCAGCCTGTCCGACGAGGACGCTTATCTGCAAATCAAGCGTTTGCGCGTGATCTGCGGCACCGATGGCCCGCAGGAAGCGGAACTGACCCTGCGCATCGGCCATGATGAAAAATGCGTCGATGCCACCGGCGACGGCCCGGTCGATGCCACGTTCAACGCCGTGAAAATGCTGCACCCGCATGATGCGCGGCTGGAACTGTACCAGGTGCATGCCGTGACGGAAGGCACCGACGCGCAGGCCACGGTCAGCGTGCGGCTGGCGAAAGACGGGATCGTCTATTCCGGGCAATCCTCGGACACCGATACGGTCGTGGCCAGCGCGAAAGCCTATGTCAACGCGCTCAACCGGCTGGTGATGCACCAGCACCGGGGCAACCTGTCGGCGCTGATGTCCAGCGCCGGTTGAGCTTGGCCGGACACGCGCGGGGGGCCGTCTGCCCCCCGCACCCCCCGGAGAGTATTTGCGGCAAGATGAAGAGGGTCGCTTGACCCTTCGGCGCTTGTCAGGCACTGCACCGGCATGCTCAGGATCGACAATATCAGCTTCGCCATGCAGGGGACCCCGCTGTTCGAAGGGGCCTCCGCCACCATTCCGACCGGTCACAAGGTGGGCATCGTCGGGCGTAACGGCGCGGGGAAAACCACGCTGTTTCGCATTTTGCGCGGCGAA
Organism: Alphaproteobacteria bacterium; assembly: GCA_009908405.1. GTDB lineage: Bacteria > Pseudomonadota > Alphaproteobacteria > Rhodobacterales > Rhodobacteraceae > Roseinatronobacter. The sequence continues at coordinate 4,181 of JAAAPG010000166.1, forward strand.
TTTCCGCTGGAAGGCGGCAAGATAGAACTGCCCTCTCGCGCGCGTGTCGGCGGCGTGGCGCAGGAAGTGCCGTCCTCGTCCACGTCCTTGCTGGACACGGTGCTGGAAGCCGACACCGAACGCGCCGCCCTGATGGCCGAAGCGGAAACCGCGACCGACCCCGACCGCATTGCCGCCGTGCAGACCCGGCTGGCCGATATCGACGCGTGGTCCGCCGAGGGGCGCGCCGCGACCATCCTGAAAGGGCTGGGGTTCGACACCGAGGCGCAACAACGCCCGTGTTCCGATTTCTCTGGCGGGTGGCGGATGCGCGTGGCGCTGGCGGGCGTGCTCTTCGCGCAGCCCGACCTGCTGCTGCTGGATGAGCCGACCAACTATTTGGACCTGGAAGGCGCCTTGTGGCTGGAAGGCTACCTGATGCGCTACCCGCATACGGTGCTGATCATCAGCCATGACCGGGGGTTGTTGAACCGCGCGGTCGGCCACATCCTGCACCTGGAGGACCGCAAGCTGACGCTTTACACCGGCGGTTATGACGGGTTCGCCAAGCTGCGCGCAGAACGCCGCGCGGCCCAAGCCGCCGAGGCCGAGAAGGTCGCCGCCAAGCGCGCGCATATGCAGAAATTCGTCGACCGGTTCCGCGCGCAGGCCACCAAGGCCAAGCAGGCGCAATCGCGGGTCAAGATGCTGGAAAAGCTGTCGCCCATCACCCCGCCATCCGAGGCCGCGCGCCATGTGTTCAGCTTTCCCGAACCCGAGGAACTGTCGCCGCCCATCCTGCGGCTGGAAGGCGCCGCCGTTGGCTATGACGGCCCGCCGGTGCTGCGGGGGCTGGACCTGCGCATCGACCAGGATGACCGCATCGCGCTGCTGGGCCGCAATGGCGAAGGCAAGTCCACGCTGTCGAAACTGCTGGCGGGCAAGCTGGCAGGCAGCGGCACGCTGACGCGCGCGACCAAGCTGCGGGTGGGGTATTTCGCGCAGCACCAGGTCGATGAGCTGGAACTGGACGAAACCCCGTTGCAACACCTGCAGCGCGAACGCCCGGCAGAGGCGCCGCCGAAACTGCGCGCGCGGCTGGCAGGCTTCGGGCTGATGGCCGAGCAAGCCGAAACCGTCGTGCGCAAACTGTCGGGCGGGCAGAAGGCGCGGCTATCGTTGCTGCTGGCCACGCTGGACGCGCCGCATATGCTGATCCTCGACGAGCCGACCAACCACCTCGACATTGAAAGCCGCGAGGCGCTGGTCGAGGCGCTGACCGCCTATACGGGCGCGGTGATCCTGGTCAGCCACGACATGCACCTGTTGTCGCTGGTGGCCGACCGGCTGTGGCTGGTCAAGGACGGCAACGTGCGCCCCTACGAGGGCGATCTGGACGGCTACCGCGCGACCCTGCTGGCGGGCGACGACAAACCTGCCGCCGCGCCGAAACCCAAGCCCAAGCGCGCCAGCCGCGACGAGATCGCGACCCTGCGCCAGGATGTCAGCCGCGCAGAGGCGCGCATCGCCAAGCTGGAGGACATGCGCGACAAGCTGGCGAAAAAGCTGGCCGACCCCGCGATCTACGAAGAGGATCGCGCAGGCGATCTGCGCGTCTGGCAAGCGAAATACGCCGAGGTGATGGAGGCGATGGACCGCGCCGAGGCACTTTGGATCTCTGCCCAGGACAGTTACGACAAGGCACAGGGCCAGTCGGGCGCGGGTTGAGCGCGGCTGGGTTTACCCCACAAGCAACCCGTCCTCACCCAGCCGGTCGTAATGCAGCTTCAGGCGCTGCAACCCGATGCGCAGCACGATCTTGCCGGATCGTGCGCACCAGCCCATCGCCTGTTCCGCGCTTTCCACGCCTTCCAGATGGCAACAGACGCGCAACACCATGTCCGACAGGCCCGGCCCCAGGTCTTGTAGCGCGCCCAGCACGCGGCGGCGCGCCGCGCGTGTGCCGGGGGGCGCGATGTTCGGCCCCGGCAGGGTACGGTCGGTCAGCGCGCGCACCAGCCTATCGGCCGACATCGGGTCAAGAACATCAAGCTGCGCCATGACGAAATCTTCGCGCAGCCGGTCGGCGGCTTGCACCAGTTCGGGCACCAGGAACGCCGCACCGGTTTTGTCGCGCCGCCGCGCAAGCACGGCGACCGGGGTTTCGGCCACACCATAGCGCGCGCGACGTGTCGCGGCAGGCGCGTTCATGTCGCTGTCACGCAACGCCGCCGCACCGTCCGGGCTTATGACGTAGCTGCGCACCCGGCCTTCGCGACGGCAGGTAATCCACGCCTTGAGCGCCAGCATTTCGGCCAGCGCCCTGTCAAACACGGCCAACCGTTCGGTCCCGCCGGCCCCGTCATCGCACAGGATGACGGCCTTGGGCATATCGGGGGCCACGATGATCTGGGCGTCCGGGCGGCGCAGATGTGCCATGACATCCAGCAGATCCTCTGTTGACCAGGACGGCGCCGCGTCCTGGGCGCTTAGGCAGGAAGTATGGGCCATGGGTGCAAGCTCCGTATTTGAGGGATCATCGAGGGCCTTTGCACGCAGCGCCCGGTCAAGACGGCTCAGGGCATCATCGACCAATGGGTCATCACGGCGGCTTTCAAACCGGCGCACCTGCCGCATGACGGTCGACGCGTGGCAACCAGTCGACCGCGCCAAAGCGCGCAGCGACAGTCCGTTCGCCGTGTGTGACAAGTAGAGCCGGGCCCCCCTTGGCACCCAATCGGGCAAGGGTGCGCCGACCGCAAAGGTGCAACCGGACTCCACGCGGTTTTGTGCAGACATGCCGCGCCGTGCTCCTCTTCAATTTTCAGCCTATAGTTGCATTTCTTACCAGATCGTTAATCTTGATCGGATCAGGCCAAGATGCCCGGAAAACCCTAAATGGGCTTGAAGGCAGCGCGCGCTGCGAACGGCGCGGACGCAACAGGCTGAAAACTGTGCCATTCTTTTCGCAGATGTGACGAAAGGAATGACAGATGGACCAATCGACACAGGGTTTGCAGACGACGATCAGGCCTCGCCTTTTGGTTGTGGCCGCACGGCATGGCCTGGCCCAGTACGAGCGGGATCGTTCGCTTGCGCGCGTGCTGGGCTTGCCCATCGGGCAGCCCTTGCCCTGCCCCGGCGCGGCATTGACCATCCTGACACGGCGCGAAGCGGAATTGGATCATGCGCGGCGGCATCACGATGCGGCCTGGCATCCGGGCGAGCATGTAATGGTCATGACAGCGCTCCTGCACGAGGCGCGCCTCGGCCGCGCCGACCCCGCGCGAACCGTGGCCTAGAGCAGGTCGCGCAAAAGAGGAGTCCGGTTTGGCGCAGAAAGACATGCGATCCAAAAAGGTTGGAGTGCGGCGCGTGAATACGGGTGACGGCGACGCGCCCTAAAGCGAGAACCGGTCGGCGGCTGTTGAATCCTGGCGCAACCGCGTCTCGAACGCGCGCGAAATATGGTCCTTCAGCGCCTGGTAGGCCCCGTCGCCATCACCGGCGGCAATCGCCTCGACGATGGTGCCATGTTCTTCCAGCGTGCGCTCGCCGCGTCCGGCCACGGAAATGGATGTGCTGGCCAGCAGCGCCATGGACCGGTGCACAAGGTCCAGTTGCTGCACGAGGTAGCGATTGTGCGACGCGAGGTGAATCTGTTTGTGGAACCGACGGTTTGCGCGGCTCATCGCCTGCGGATCGGCGATCAGCGCGGCGTCTTCCTCGACCATGGCGCGCAGCAGGCGCACCTCTTCATCGGTGGCGTGACGCGCGGCCAGCCGGGCGGCCAGCCCTTCCAGTTCCGAACGCACCACGTAGAGTTCGGCCAATTGGTTATGATCCAGCGACGCCACGATCAGCGACCGCCCGTCGCGGGTCAGCAACGATTGCGTTTCCAGCCGTTGCAGTGCTTCGCGGATCGGCGTGCGCGACACGCCGAAACGGTCCGCCAGTTCCGATTCCACGAGGCGGTCGCCGGGCTTGTAGACCCCGACATCAATCGCTTCGAGGATCATGCCATAGGCGTCTTTGAGGGGTTTTGTGTCGGACATCATGCGCTCTGTGTTCATTTGCGCCATGAAAACAGCGATTGCGGGGGAAAGACAAGCCGCAATCCTTGCCATGGTCCGCCCGGCGGCTATCATGTGCGACATGCCGGCGCGCTTTTTCAACCATGTCCAGAGTTGGGTGTTCGACCTCGACAACACCCTTTACCCGCCGCATATGCGCCTGTTCGACCAGATCGACCGGCGCATGACAGCCTATATCATGGACGCGCTGGGGCTGGCGCGGGCCGAAGCCGACCGCCTGCGCCACGACTACTGGCAGCAGTATGGCACCACGCTGGCCGGCTTGATGCGCGAGCATGACCTGGACCCGGAACCCTACATGGTCGATGTGCATGACATTGATTTCTCTGTACTCACGCCCGATCCGGACCTGCGCGCGCGGATCGCGGCATTGCCGGGGCGCAAGATCGTCTACACGAATGGCTCGGCCCCCTACGCCGCGCGTGTGCTGGAGGCGCGCGGCCTGGATGGGCTGTTCGCGGCTTTGTACGGGGTGGAACATGCCGGGTATCGGCCGAAGCCCGAAGCCGACGCTTTCGCGCGGGTTTTCGCCCTTGATGGGCTGAA
>JAAAPG010000068.1 GCA_009908405.1 Alphaproteobacteria bacterium
CAACTCAGGTGTTGCCATGAAGCACCCGGTCCTTCCTTTTGCCTTGGCCAGTTTGCCCCCCGTTGCCTTGTTGGTCATGGGGGTGTTTTACGGGGGGGGCTGGCTCTGGGCGGCGGCGCTGTACACCTCGTTTTTCGCGTTCGGGCTGGACGAAGCCCTGGGCATGGCCAGCCGCGAGGGTGCTGATGACAGCGTGGATCGCGCCGCCAACCGCCTGTCGGTCGTGCTGGCGCTGGCGCATCTGGCGCTTGTGCCCTTGGGCGCGGCGGCGGTGTCGGGCGCGACGGACCTCGGCATGTTGGAACGCGTGCTGGCCTTTTTCGGCTTTGGCCTGTTCTTCGGGCAGGTCAGCAATTCCAACGCGCATGAGCTGATCCACCGCAGCAGCGCGGGCCTGTTCGGCTTGGGGAAATGGGTCTATATTTCCATGCTTTATGGCCATCACACCACGGCGCACCGGCTGTTGCACCATGCCCATGTCGCCACCCCGCTGGACCCGAATTTCCCGCCCAAGGGCCGCAGCTTTTACGCCTATTTCCCGCGCGGCTGGGTGCGCAGCTTTACCCGCGGTTACGCGGTAGAGCGCGCGCGCGCCGTGCGCACGGGGCGCATGAACCCCTATATTGCCTATGTCGGCGGCGGCTTGGCATTCGTGCTCGCGGTCTGGCTGGGTTTCGGGGCGTCGGGCGTGCTGGCCTATCTGGGCCTGTGCTTTTACGCGCAATCGCAACTGGCGATGGTGGATTACCTGCAACATTACGGGCTGGCGCGGCGCAAGCGGGCGGATGGGTCTTATGCGCCGCAGACCATCCATCACAGTTGGAACAGCCCGCATTGGTTCTCGTCGCATATGATGGTCAATGCCGCGCGCCATTCGGATCATCACGCCAATCCCGGCCGGGTTTACCCGGCGCTGCGCCTGCCAGAGGACATGCCGGTCCTGCCCTATTCGCTGCCCGCGATGGGGATCATTGCCCTGGTGCCGCCGCTGTGGTTCAAACTGATGGACAAGCGGGTCGACAAGGTTATGGCCCGGATGGAGGCTGCATGATCCGTATCCTGTTGGTGCTGTTGGCGATGGCGTTGCCCGCGCAGGCGCAAACCCCGATGAGCGCCGCCGAATTCGAAGCCTATGTCACCGGGCGGACCCTGACTTTCGGGTTCGGCGGCCAGAATTACGGGGTCGAGGAGTTCCGCGAAGGCCGCCGCACCACATGGGCCTTCATGCAGGAAGAATGCCGCGAAGGGCGCTGGTTCCCGCGTGGCGAGCAGATCTGTTTCGTCTATGACGATTTCCCGTCCGAGGAACATTGCTGGATATTCTGGCAAGGCGAGGAGGGACTGAATGCCCGCTTCATGGGCGAGGGGGAAACCGAGCTTTACGAGGTGCAACAAAGCCCGCGTCCGCTGATCTGTCCGGGGCCACAGGTCGGGGTGTGACGGCCTAGCCGAAGGCCACGGCGCTGCACCACAGCAGCCGCACCAGCCCGTTTTGCCCCGAAACGCCGGTTTTCGCGTAGATCTGCTTGGCGTAGCTGCGCCCGGTTTCGCGTGTCAGTCCCAAGGCGGCGCTGGCATCGGGCAGGCTTTGCCCTTGGCCGAGCGCGCGCGCCAGCCGCGCTTCGGACAGGGTCAGCCCCAGTGCCGCGGCGATCCGGTCGGGCGACGGCAAATCGCGCGCGGCGCGCAGCATGATGCGACCATCGGGCAAACCATAGGCCGACAGCCCGTCGCACAGCGACCGCAGCTCTCCGGGGGCGACGGACGGGCGGGGGCATCCGCCCTCTGCCAGCAGGCGCGCGGCTGTCGTATCTGGACCATCCGGCCCGATCCAGCCCAGGCCGGCGCGCCATTGCAGCGCGTTGGCGGCATCCAGAGCCTGCGCGAGGCTACTCCGCTCCTGCCCGATGCGCACCGCTTGCGCCAGGTGGGGCATCAGGCTGGACACGCGCGCGCTGTCCGTGGCCCGAAACGCCCCGCGCCCGGCATGAAGCCACAGCCAAAGCGGCGGGGCCTGCGCCGCGATCACGCGGCTGTCGCCCCGGCTGAAATCGGGATCGAACGGCCCGGCGCGATCGGCCAGCTCCTCGGCGCCATATACCCGGCCCGCACGCAGCGCACCAAAGCAATCGGGCCGGGCAGGGCGTGAGCCATCCGAACAGCCCAGCACCTGATCGGCGTCGTAAAGCGTGGCGCGGCCGGCCTGCATCTGGGTGCAAAGCAATTCGAGCAGCTTGTCCCAGCCACCGCTGTTCCGGCTGGCGCCGTCCATGGCCAGAAGCAGCTCTGCATCATCGCGCGCGATCATCTCTTGAAAACCCTGTCATCCACACCCCCCCCCATTTGGGGGGTGTGATCTGGATAACCCGCGGCTACATCGAGTCCAAGCCCAACATTCGGAGCGGATATGACACAAACCAACCTTACTCACCTGCAACGGCTGGAGGCCGAGGCGATGCACATCATGCGCGAGGTCGTCGCGCAGGCCGAAAACCCGGTCATGCTGTACAGCGTCGGCAAGGACAGCGCCTGCATGCTGCACCTGGCGAAAAAAGCGTTCTACCCGTCTCCGCCGCCGTTTCCGCTGCTGCATGTCGATACGACATGGAAGTTCAAGGCCATGTATGCCATGCGCGAAACCGCCGCGCGCGATGCCGGGATGCAATTGCTTGTGCATCAGAACCCCGATGCGCTGCGCCAGGGCATCAACCCGTTCGACCATGGTGGCCTGCACACCGACATGTGGAAAACCGAAGGGCTGAAACAGGCGCTTGACCTGCACGGCTTTGACGCGGCTTTCGGCGGCGCGCGCCGTGACGAGGAAAAAAGCCGTGCCAAGGAGCGCATTTTCAGCTTCCGCACCGCGTCGCATCGCTGGGATCCGAAAAGCCAGCGCCCGGAGCTTTGGCGCAACTACAACGCGCACAAGACCAAGGGCGAATCGATGCGTGTCTTTCCCCTGTCGAACTGGACCGAGCTGGATATCTGGCAATATATCCACTTGGAAAACATCGAAATCGTGCCGCTTTACTATGCGGCGGCCCGCCCGACGGTCGAACGGGATGGCATGTTGTTGATGGTCGATGATGACCGTTTCCCGCTGCGCGACGGCGAAGAGCCGGTGATGCGGTCTGTCCGCTTCCGCACGCTGGGGTGCTACCCGCTGACGGGTGCTGTCGAATCCGAGGCCAAGACGCTGCCCGAAATCATTCAGGAAATGCTCCTGACCACCACCTCTGAACGCCAGGGCCGCGCCATCGACCACGATCAGGCCGCGTCGATGGAGAAGAAGAAGCAGGAAGGGTATTTCTGATGTCCGAGATCTACAAAACCGACACGCTGATCGCGGAAGATATTGATAAATATCTGGAAATCCACCAGCACAAGACCATGCTGCGCTTCATCACCTGCGGGTCGGTGGATGACGGCAAATCCACGCTGATCGGGCGGCTGCTATTTGACAGCAAGATGATCTTCGAAGATCAGTTGGCCACGCTCGAAGCCGACAGCAAGCGGTCCGGCACGCAAGGCGAAGAGATCGACTTCGCACTTCTGGTCGACGGTCTGGCGGCCGAACGCGAGCAGGGCATCACCATCGACGTGGCCTATCGCTTCTTTGCGACCGAAAAGCGCAAGTTCATCGTAGCCGACACGCCGGGGCATGAACAATACACCCGCAACATGGTCACGGGGGCGTCCACCGCCGATCTGGCCGTCATCCTGATCGACGCGCGCAAGGGCGTGCTGACGCAGACCCGGCGGCACAGCTACCTCGCGCATCTGGTCGGGATCAAGAACATCGTGCTGGCGGTGAACAAGATGGACCTGATCGACTACGATCAGGGCAAGTATGACGCCATCGTCGCCGATTATCGCGCCTTTGCACAAAGCATCGGGATCACCGAATTCACCGCGATCCCGATTTCGGGCCTGGCGGGCGACAACATCACCACGCGCAGCGCCAACACGCCCTGGCATGATGGTCCGGTGTTGCTGGAGCATCTGGAAACGGTCGAGCTGAACCAGACCGTCGAACAAGACAAACCCTTCCGCATGGCGGTGCAATGGGTGAACCGTCCGAACCTCGATTTCCGTGGTTTTTCCGGCACCATCGCGACCGGAACGGTCAAGGTCGGTGACGATGTCCGGGTGCTGCCCTCCGGCAAGACGTCGCGCATTGCGCGGATCGTCACGATGGATGGCGACCTGTCCGAAGCGGTGGCGGGGCAGGCTGTCACGCTGTGCCTGGCCGATGAAATCGACTGCTCGCGCGGGCAGCTCTTGTGCGCTGCGCAAAGCCCGGTCGAAGTGGCCGACCAGTTCGAAGCCACCGTCATCTGGATGGACGAGGTCGAGATGACACCGGGTCGCGCCTACTGGCTGAAACTGGGGCCGCAGACCGTGTCCGCGACGGTGGCGCAGCCGAAATACCAGGTCAATGTCAACACGATGGAGCAACTGGCCGCCAAGACGCTGGACCTGAACGCGATCGGCGTGGCCAATATCACCGTGGATCGTGACATTCCTTTCGCGCCGTATACCGATAGCCGCGATCTGGGCGGTTTCATCCTGATCGACAAGATGACCAACCGCACCGTTGGCGCGGGCCTGATCCATTTCTCGCTGCGCCGCGCGCAGAACATCCACCGCCAGGCGACCGATATCAGCCGCGAACACCATGCCGAGTTGAAAAATCAGGCTCCGATGGTGCTGTGGATGACGGGTCTGTCCGGGTCCGGCAAATCCACCATCGCCAACCTTGTGGAAAAGAAACTGGCCCGGATGAACCGCCACACCTTCTTGCTGGATGGCGACAATGTGCGCCACGGGCTGAACAAGGATCTGGGCTTCACCGATGCCGACCGCGTGGAAAACATCCGCCGCGTGGGCGAGGTCGCGCGCCTGATGACCGATGCCGGTCTGATCGTGATCACGGCCTTCATTTCGCCCTTCCGGTCGGAACGCGACATGGTGCGCGGCATGATGCAGCCCGGCGAATTCATCGAGGTGTTCGTCGACACCCCGCTGGAAGAGGCGGAAAAACGCGATGTGAAAGGGCTATACGCCAAGGCGCGCGCGGGTGAGCTGAAGAACTTCACCGGCATCGATTCGCCCTACGAGCCGCCCGAAGCACCGCAAATCCGCATCGACACGACCAAGATGAGCGCCGAGGAAGCCGCGGAGTTGATCGTGGCAAAACTGATCCCGTGACGCGTCTGTGATCGGCCCGCCCTTGCCGGGGCGGGCCATTGCGCTTAGCCAGAAGCAGGTTGCAAAGGGGGCAGGCGTGACTTGGTTCGTGACGGGGGCGTCCTCTGGCCTGGGGCTGGAGATGGTGCGCCTTCTGGTGGCGCGCGGCGAAGCCGTCTGCGCGTCTGGCCGTCGCGGCGTCGACGATCTGCCGGCGAATTTTCCCGATATCCCCTATCGCAGGTGCGATCTGTCCGATCGCGTTGCGGTTGCCAGCCTTGCCGACTGGGTCACGCGGCAGGGGCCTCTGCATGCGGCGGTTCTCAACGCGGGGGCCGGGTATTTTCGCCCGCTGGCGCAGGAAACACCCGACGCGATGGCCCGCGTTCTCGCGATCAATCTCGATGCCAATATCGCCCTTGCGCATCGGCTGCACCCGGTCCTGTCCGGCGGCAGGTTGGGGCTGATCGGCTCCGTGGCCCATAACGGCGCGGCAGGAATGCCCGTCTATGCCGCCAGCAAGGCAGCACTGGGCGGGTTTGGTCGCGCACTTGCCGAGGAATGGCGCGGGCGCGTCACGGTGCGGGTGCTGCATCCCGGCCCGGTGGCGACCGGCATGGCCGAACGCGCAGGCCGCACGCCCGATTTCGCCGACCGCCTGTTCCTGCCGCCACGCCAGACCGCCGCCGCGCTTCTGGATGCGCTGGACGCGCCACGCGGCGCGGACCGGCAAACCGTGTCTTTCTTGCGCGTTGGCCTGCATCGGCTGCGCAAGGGGGCGGCATGAAGGTTTTGATCACCGGCGGTGTCAGTGGCCTTGGCGCGGCCTTGGCGCGGGCCTGCACCGCGCGCGGCGATACCGTGCATAGCCTCGACATCGTGCCGGGGCCGGGCATCCACGCGCATGACATGGCCGGCACCGATGCGGCCGCTTGGGCCGCGCTGGGCGAGTGGTTGGCGGCGCAGGGACCGTTCGACCTGGTGCTACTGTCCGCCGGGATCAGCGCGACCGGGCGGTTCGAAACCACCCCCCTGGCCGACCATCACAAGGTGACAGCGGCCAACCTGTCCGGGCCAACCCGGCTGGTGCATCTGCTGGACAGTGGCGATCATCTGCGCCCCGGCGCGCGGCTGGTCTTCATTGCCTCGCTGTCGTGTTTCACCGGCTATCCCGGTGCGGCCAGTTATGCCGCCAGCAAGGACGGGCTGGCCGGGTTGGCACGTAGCCTGCGCGCGCCGATGCGCAAACGCGGGGTGCGCGTGCAACTGGTCTGTCCCGGCCCGATGGACACGCCCCACGCCACCCGCTACGCGCCCGAAGGGTCCAGCGCCAAGGGCCGGATGCCCCCGGACAAAGCCGCGCGGGCAATCCTGCGCAGCCGCGGCTTTGTCATTCTGCCCGGTGCGGGCGCGAAACTGGCAGCACTTGCGGGGCGCATTACCCCGCAAACCATGACCCGGCTGATGGGAAAGGTGCTGTTTTCCAAGCTGAAATAGCGCTCAGGCGGTCAGGCCTTCGGGTTCGGCCAGTCCGTTGGCGCGGCAACATGCGGTCACGGTATTGGCCAGCAGGCAGGCAATCGTCATCGGGCCAACGCCGCCGGGCACCGGCGTGATCGCGCCCGCCACCTCGGCGCAGCTCGTGAAATCCGCGTCGCCCACCAGCCGCGTTTTGCCCTCTGCACCCGCGACCCGGTTGATGCCCACGTCGATGACCGTCGCGCCGGGTTTCACCCAGTCGCCGGGGATCATCTTGGGTCGGCCCACGGCGGCGACCAGGATATCCGCGCGGCGGCAGACTTCTGCCAAATCCTTGGTGCGCGAATGCGCGATCGTGACGGTGCAGCTTTCGCCCAGCAACAACTGCGCCATCGGCTTGCCCACGATATTCGAGCGCCCGACCACGACCGCGTTCATCCCCGACAGGCTGCCGTGATGATCGCGCAGCATCATCAGGCAGCCAAGCGGCGTGCAGGGCACCATGCTTTTCTGGCCGGTGCCCAACAAGCCAACATTCGAAATGTGAAAGCCGTCCACGTCCTTTGCAGGGTCGATGCTGTTGATGACAAGGTCCGAATCCAGATGCGCCGGCAGCGGTAACTGCACGAGAATTCCGTGAACTTCGGGATCGGCATTCAGCTTGGCGATGAGCGCCAGCAAATCGGCCTCGGTCGTGTCCACATCCAGTTTATGTTCGAAAGATGCCATCCCGACCTCGACGGTCTGCTTGCCTTTCGAGCGGACATAGACCTGGCTTGCCGGGTCTTCGCCAACCAGAACCACGGCCAGACCGGGTGTGATCCCGTGTTCCTCGCGCAGGCGGGTCACGTGGTCGGCGACCTTGGCGCGCACGCGGACGGCAAAAGCCTTTCCGTCAATCAGGGTGGCTGTCATGTCTTTGTGTCCTTTCCGGTTCCCAAAATTCGTTCTTCGCGGGCGATTGACCACTCGATCAGTTGTATCCAGATCGCGCGGGCCAAGTCGGGATCCATCCCTTGCAACGCGGCCTCTGACTGCACGCGGGCCAGCACGTCTTCGACGCGCGCCTCTATGCGTGCGGGCAGGCCCTCGCCCGGTTTCAAGTCTATCGCGCGGTCGATATGCGCTGCGCGATCGGCCAGTAGCGCGACCAGCGCGCGGTCGATCTGGTCGATCTGCAAACGCAATTGCGTCATATCCTGACAGGCTTTCGGATCGAACATGGCGGGCACCCTTCCGGTGGACGTTTGCCCATGTCCTAGACCGGTCATGCTGCAACTGCAAACCCCGCGCGACGGGATGGAGGGCGGGGCGACGCCGGGCCGCACCCGGCCCGGCGAGCGGCGTCCCTCGATCCCTCAGAACAGCCCTTCGATAAGCCCTTCGTCATTGAAGCGAATGCTCTCGGCCGCCGGTTTGCGCGGCAGGCCGGGCATGGTCATGATCTCGCCGCAGATCACCACGATGAAGCCCGCGCCCGCCGATAGCCGGACCTCGCGCACCGGCACCGAATGGCCCGTGGGCGCGCCGCGCCTTGTCGGGTCGGTGGTGAAGGAATATTGCGTCTTGGCCATGCAGATCGGCAGGTTGCCATAGCCCGCGTCCTCCCAGTCCTTCAACTGCGCGCGGATCTTGTCATCGGCCAGCACGTCATCGGCCCGGTAGATGCGGCGCGCGACGGTCTGGATCTTCTCGAAAAGCGGCATCTCGTCGGGATAGATCGGCGCGAATTGCGCCTGGTCGGCATCAGCCAGCTCTGCCACGCGGGTGGCCAGCTCCGTCACCCCCTTGGACCCGTCGGCCCAATGGCGGCACAGGATCGCTTCGGCGCCCTGCTCGGCGACATAGTCCTTCACCGCCTGCACCTCGGCATCGGTATCGCTGTGGAAATGGTTGATCGCGACCAGAACCGGCACGCCGAACCCTTTCACATTCTCGATGTGACGACCCAGATTCGGGCAGCCTTGCTGCACGGCACTTACATTTTCCGAACCAAGATCGGCTTTTGCCACGCCGCCGTTCATCTTCATCGCGCGCACCGTCGCCACGATCACGGCCACCGACGGGGCCAGCCCGGCCTTGCGGCACTTGATGTCGAAGAACTTCTCGGCCC
>JAAAPG010000142.1 GCA_009908405.1 Alphaproteobacteria bacterium
CCGCACAGCGTGGACAGGGAAGATGCCCCCAGGTCCAGCCGGGTCTGACGGCGGTCGAGCGCGCAGACCTCCAGCGCCTGATCGGCCAGGCAATGCCCCTCGTCCAGCAGCAAGAGTTGGTCCGGCGGCAGACCGACCGGGCGCAGCGCTTCGGGGCTGGTGCCCAGCGCATCCAGCCGGGCCCGGCTGCCTGCCAGCACGAAACGGTCCCGAAAAAGCGGTTGCGCCACAAGGTCGGGCGCGTCGCCCGGGTCCGCCAGGACGACCGCATCCAGCCGCCCGCCACGCAGCCCGTCCAGCAGGTCGGCCGTCTGCGCTTCGCGCAGGCGCAGGTCCCGGGTAATGTCGGTGGCGCGCAGGGCGGCCAAGGTGCCGGGCAACAGGTAGGGGGCGACGGTCGGGATCATCCCGATATTCAGCGCGCCGAAGCCGCGTTCGTGGCGGGCGTCGGCTTCCAGCTCCATCGCTTCCGACAGGATGCGCTGCGCGCGGTCCAACACGCTGCGCCCTGCCCGTGTCAGGCGCAAGTCACGCGGGCTGCGTTCGATCAGCGCGGTGCCAAGGATGCCTTCCAGTTCCTTGATCTGCATGGACAAGGCGGGCTGGCTGACATTGACCAACACCAACGCCGCCGCGCGCCCGAAGCTGCGCGTTTCGGCCAAGGCGCGAAAATAGTGAAGCTGGCGCAGCGTGATTTTCATAAGGGAAACCTATGCCCGATGCGGAGGGCGCGGGCAATTGCTTATGTCACCCGTCGATATCCAGCGCCAGCGCGTGAATGCGCCCGACCAGGTCGGCGCCCAATGCGCCGTGAACGGCACGATGACGGGCCAGCCGCCCCATGTCGCCCAAGCGTGCCGCGCGGATGCGCACGTTGAAATGCGTTTCGCCGCCCTCACGCCAGCCGCCATGACCGCGATGGCTTTCGCTGTCATCCTCGACCATCAACTCGCGCGGGGCGAATGCATCCTGCAATTTTTGTTCTATTTCATCACGAATCGACATTCTCTGCCCGTGTCCTCTTCTATCCTGCGTCAAACATAACTAGTATCGCGCCTCTGAATCGAAAAGTCCCGGTCGGGGGCTATTTGCACAGGCACACGAAGCGCAAAGTCGAGCATATCATGGACCGCAAGCCTCTTTTCGAATTTGATATCCGAGCCTCGAGCGACAAGAAAAAGCGCGCCCGTGGGCGGCGCGGCATGTCAGGAGCTTGGGAAACCTCTGTCCGGACATGCGAGCAACCGGGCTGCGACGAAGATGGCAAATATCGCTGCCCCAAATCCCCCGATCTGCTGAACGAGTATTTCTGGTTCTGCAAGGACCATGCCCGCGAATACAACCTGAAGTGGAACTATTTCGACGGGCAGACCGAAGCGGAGATGATGGACGCGATGGAGCGCGACCGCGTATACGGTCGTGCCACGCAGCCGCTCGGGTCCAAGGATGAACGACTGGCGTGGGAACGTCTGGGCATTCAGGACCCGCACCAGGTTCTGGGCGACAACGCCACGCGCAATCCCGGCAAGAACAACGCGGGCGGCGGCACGCGCAAGCTGCCCGCGCCGGAACGCAAGGCGTTGGAAATCCTCGATGCGCGCGACAGTTGGAGCCGGACCGAGATTCGCAAGCAATACAAGAGCCTTGTCAAGGACCTGCACCCCGACCGCAATTCCGGCGCGCGCCATGACGAGGACCGTTTGCAAGAAGTGGTTTGGGCGTGGGACCAGATCAAGGACAGCCGGTATTTCCGCGATTGAACCGCCTGATCGCGCTGCGAAACCGCTGCATCGGGCGCTGTGATCCGCGTAGGCCGGGCAGCACGGTTTCAAGCCGACGAATGACGGTCAGGTCGCGCAGAATTTGCGCCGCCTGCTGGCCCGGTGGTGAAAGAACCCGGCGAATGGTTTCTTTATCTGTCATTGAACGCCTCTCATCGGTCTTGGATCAGTGTCGCGCCAAAGGGTTTTGAAACCGTGAACGTGTCGGCTGAAAAAATGTCACGAAAACTGCGAAACCCGCGCGTTTCCCCCTTGCAGCCCGGCGCGCAATTCTCTAAATCGCACCACATAGAGAGCGGGCGTAGCTCAGGGGTAGAGCATAACCTTGCCAAGGTTAGGGTCGGGCGTTCGAATCGCCTCGCCCGCTCCAATTTTCCGCCAAGCAGTGACCATAACCCCATCGGGTCACACGGTGTGTCGGCGGCGCGACAATTCCCGATACAGCGCTTCACGCGATATGCCCAGTTCGGCGGCGACCTGGTGCCACGCGCCCTTTTCCGGCAAGGCGTTGCCTTCCCCCAGCCACGCGTCCAGCCGGTCGGCCACGCGGGGCAAGCTGCGGATCTCGGCGCGTGTGCGGGCGATCTGGACCTCTCGGGCCAGACGGCTGGACCAGACGCGCGCCAAGCCGGGATCGCGGTCGAGCGCGGCAAGAAAGGCGGACCTGGGCAGGCTGGCAAGCTGGCTGGCCTCGTTGGCCACTGCATCGCAATGGTAACAGTCCGAATAGACAGAGGCTTCTGCCACGATCTGCCCCGCCTGCGCGCGTTGCAGGACAAGCGTGTGCCCGTGTGACGTGTTCCGCCGCAGCGCGATGACGCCCGCGCGGACCAGAAACAGGCTTTGCGGGGTGTCACCGGCGTGGAACAGCATCTGCCCCGGCGCAAGATGCAGAACACTTGCCTGTGAGAACAGGGCTTGAAGCGCGTCGGACATGATTGCAATCATATGCAAGCGATCGGTCGCCTGCAACAAGCATCCCGGATACATGTCTGGAAGGAACACCCATGAAACCGATATTGA
This sequence comes from Alphaproteobacteria bacterium, assembly GCA_009908405.1. GTDB lineage: Bacteria > Pseudomonadota > Alphaproteobacteria > Rhodobacterales > Rhodobacteraceae > Roseinatronobacter. Next base: position 2,805 of record JAAAPG010000142.1, read on the forward strand.
TGGCCCTTGCGGCGCTTATGCCGTTCACCGCCCAAGCCCAGACTGCCGGTCAATCTGCCTATGCCGGGTTCGAGGCGCGCGACATCAAGGCCCTGTCCGAAAGCGACCTGGATGACTTGCGGCGCGGTGCCGGCTGGGGGCTGGCCTTGGCGGCAGAGCTCAACGGCGTGCCCGGCCCCGCACATTTGCTGGAGTTGCAAGACCGGATCGGGTTGAGCGCCGAGCCAGGTCGCGGAGATAGAGGCCATCCATGCCCGGATGAAAGCCGAAGCGCAGGCGGCGGGTGCCGATTTCATCGCGGCTGAACAGGCGATCGAGGCGGCGTTTCGCGCGGGCGACTTGACACCGGACAGCCTGCGCGCCTTGATCGAGCGATCCGCCGCCGCGCGTGCGGAGTTGCGCTACATCCACCTGTTGCGGCACCTGGAAACCCCGCCCTTGCTGACGGCAGAGCAGATTGCCAAATATAACGAATTGCGCGGCTATGGCGCGGCGGACCCGTGCGCTGCCGTGCCGGAAGGTCACGACGCCGCGATGTGGCGCCGTCACAATAACTGCGAGGGGTAATCAGCCCCTGTTTTTGGGGCCGGGTTTCGCGCGCGGTTTACGTGGTGCGGCGGCCCCGCCTTTGCCGGGGGCCACGAACCGTTTCGACGTGTCGCGTGCATCGGCGGTGGGTTTGGGTTTGCCGGTCGGCTTTGCAGCGGGCTTGCCCGCGGGTTTCCCGAAAGTTGAGCTTTCCGGCTTGCCCTTGAACGCGTTTGATTTGGGCGCGTCGTCCCGCGACTTGCGTGGCGCTGAGCGATCGTATTTCGCGGACGCATCGGCGCGTGCAGGCCGATCCTCGCGCGGGGCGGGTTTCGCGCGTGTCTCGTGGGGCTTTGCCGCGCCATCGTCGCGTGGCTTGGGTTTGTCCCCGAAGGACCGCGCGCCCTTTGGCTTGTCCCGTTTGGGTTTCGGGCCAGAGGGCTTGTCATCGCGCGGGCGCGCTGCCGGGCGCTCGGGCCGGTCGCCTCGCTCTGGCCGAGAGGGGCGCGGGCCCGATTGCAGGTCGGGCGCGCTGTCCATCAGCCGAGCCGTGACACCCTCTTCCAACGCGCCGCCATCGCCCAGCCCGGCGACGAAGCTGTCGACGGAGGCCGCGGCAATCTCGACATAGGTTTCCGAGTCCTGCACGCGGATCGCGCCGATGGCGTCTTTCTCCAACCCGCCGGTGCGGCACAGCAGCGGCAACAGCCAGCGCGCTTCGGCGCGCTCGGCCCGGCCCACGGACAGCGCCACCCATCGGCTCGGGCCGAAGGGCGCTTTTTCGCGACGGGTCGGTTTGGTGTCGGCGGGCAGCAGGTCTTCGGGGGCTGCGTGGCGCGACTGATAGAGCCGCAAATAAGCCGCCGCGATCTGTGCCGGCGCATAGCGGGCCAGCAGCTTTTCGGCGAAAGCCGCTTCAACATCCGTCGCGTCCTCTGACCAGACCGGGTCGGCCAAAAGCCGTTCTTCATCGCGCGCAAGGATATCCTCGACCGACGGCGCCTCGACCCAGTCGGCGGTGATCTTGGCCCATTTCAGGATTCGCTCGGCCCGCGCCCGGCCCTTTGGCGGCACGATCAGCGCGGAAATCCCCTTGCGCCCGGCGCGCCCCGTGCGGCCCGACCGGTGCAGCAGGCTTTCGGTATTGGTCGGCAATTCGGCATGGATGACAAGGTTCAGCTTGGGCAGGTCGATGCCGCGCGCCGCCACGTCGGTGGCCACGCAGACCCGCGCGCGCCCGTCGCGCATGGCTTGCAGCGCGTGGGTGCGTTCGGTCTGGCTCAGCTCGCCCGACAGGCTGACCACCTGCAAGCCGCGATTGGCCAGTCGCGCGGTCAGGTGGCTGACCATGGCGCGGGTATTGGCAAAGACCAGCGCGCTTTCGTCATGGTGAAACCGCAGCAGGTTGAAGATGGCATTGTCCACGTCGGACTGCGCCACGCGCACGGCCTGGTATTCGATGTCGCTATGCTGCTTGGTCCCGCCAAGGGTGTTGATGCGCTCTGCGTCGCGCTGGTATTGCTGCGCCAGTTTGGCGATCATCGGCGGCACGGTGGCCGAAAACAGCAGCGTGCGGCGGTCGGTGGGCGCTTCGCCCAGCATGAATTCCAGGTCCTCGCGGAAGCCCATGTCGAGCATCTCGTCGGCCTCGTCCAGCACCACCGCGCGCAATTCGCCCAGGTCCAGCGCGTTGCGCTCTATGTGGTCGCGCAGGCGGCCCGGCGTGCCGACAACGATATGCGCGCCACGGTCCAGTGCGCGGCGCTCGGTGCGCATGTCCATGCCGCCAACGCAGGACGTGACGACGGCACCGGTCCGGGCGTAAAGCCATGTCAGTTCGCGCATGACCTGGCTGGCCAGTTCGCGCGTGGGCGCGACGATCAGCGCCAAGGGGGCAGACGCGGGACCGAACTTGTCCCCGTCCGCCAACAGCGTCGGCGCGATGGCCAACCCGAATCCCACCGTCTTGCCCGACCCGGTTTGCGCGGAAACCAGCAAATCGCGGTCCACCAGGTCAGAGGCGCTGACCGCCTGTTGCACAGGGGTAAGTGTGTCATAGCCACGCTCGGAAAGCGCCTCGGTGATCGGGGTTATCATGGTTGGGGTGGTCCTTGGGGAAACTGCGCGTGCGCCGCAGTGCCACAAGGGAGCATGCTGCGCGATGGATCAAACCCTGCGCTTATTCAGCTTCGGACCAATGGTCAAGCGTCTGCGGCGCGGCCCACGCTGCGCCAGACCGTGACCGGGCCTGCCAGACGCATGGGTGCCGCGTGGTGCGGGCCGCGACCGCACTCAGCGCGCTTGGCCAGTCCAAGGGGGATCATTCACCATGCCCCCCCCTTTCTCGATTTCCCTGGGCCCCGGTCGAAAGGGGAAAAACCCGAGAAAAATGCTGCGGTCGATTGCCGTCCAGAGCCGCCAGCCGGGATCACGACTGTGCCGCAGCGCAACTTGCCCAAACCGTCAGCAGGATTGCCTTGCCACACGGTCGCGGCAAGGCAGAGCAGATCATAGCGTTGGCAAGGGCGGCAGGGGCTGTCCGAACCACTGCTCTGACAATTCGTTCAACTCGCCCCCAAGCGTTTTGTGCATGACAAACACGTTCACCCATTGCAGCAGGTCGCCGTTACCCTTCTTGACCCCGATAAAGCACGGCGAATCGCGCATGATGAATTTCACATCGACGCTCAGATCAGGGTTGTTGGCGGCCAGTTCCGCCGCGACGGTGTTGCCCGTGACCAGCACATCGACCTGGCCCGACTGATATGCCGAGAGTGTGGCCGCGTTGTCACCGAAGCGGATGATCTCGGCGTCTTCGGGGGCGGTGCGCGTCAGTTCAAGGTCTTCAAGCGCACCGCCCGTGACGCCGACCTTCAGGCCCGACAGGTCTGCGACAGAGGAGAGATCCATGTCATCGGCGGCGAAGGCGCCGGAATAGAACGGCGCGTAGGCCGACGAGAACCAGATCGACTTGGCGCGTTCGGGGTTGGCCCCCATGGACGAAATTACCAGATCGACACGGTCGGTTTCCAGATAGGGAATGCGCTGGTTGGAACTGACCGGCACGATGTTCAGCTCGACCCCAAGGTCGGCGGCGATCAGTTTGGCGACATCGACATCATAGCCTTCGTGTTCGCCGTCCATGCCCAGCGCCCCGAAAGGTGGGAAACTCTCTGGAACGGCAATGTTGATCGTGCCGCGGGCAAGAACATCGGACAGGTCGGCAACAGCGCCGCTTGGCACAAGGCTGGCAAGGCCAAGCCCCGCAGCGGCGATAAGGGAACGAAGTGTTTTCATGGGTGTCATCCTTTCAAAAGTGACGGTCGGGTTTCATGCAGTCGCGACGGGCTGCACGGTCTTGACAGTGCCCATCCGGCGTTCCAGACGGCGCGAATACAGCGAAAGCGGGAAGCACAGCGCAAAGTAGATCAGCGCCATCAGCGGGAAGATGATATAGGGTTCGGTGCCGGCGACCGGGGCCCAGCGTTTGCCGATGGTCATCAGGTCACTGAAGCCGATGATATAGGCCAACGACGTGCCCTTGATGATCTGCACCATGAACCCCACCGTGGGCGCCAGCGCGACGCTCATGGCTTGCGGCGCGACCACCAGTCGCAAGGTCGGCAAAAACCGCAACCCAAGCGCGTTGGCCCCTTCCCATTGCCCTTGCGGAATGGATTCCAACGCGCCGCGCCAGACATCCGACATGTAGGCACTGGAATAGAGCGTGAGCGAAATGCTGGCGGCATACCACGGGTCGATATTCATGCCGAACAGGCGCGGAACGCCAAGACCCGTCAGGAACAGCAGCATCAGAAGTGGCGTGGACTGGAACAGCCAGATATAACCGATGGTGAACCGCTTGCCCCATGTGTTGGGCGCGATCCGGACCAGCGCGACAACCGCGCCCAGCAGCCCGCCGCCGACAAACGCGATCAATGACAGGTAAACCGTGAATTGCGTGGCATCGAGCAGTTGATAAACGACAACACCGGACGGGCGCCCTAGAAGTTCGGTCAACAAATCCTTCATCGTTGCAGCCCCGCCCACGGAAAGAACAGACGGTAAAGCCCCACCATAAGCGCCTTGAAGCTGAGCGAGATGCCGATGTAGATCGCCGTCAGCGTGACGAAGACTTCGAAGGTGCGGAAAGTGCGGCTGTCGATGAATATCCCCGCATTGGTCAGATCGCGCACCCCGATTTCAGAGATGATCCCGGTGGTCAGAAACAGGAAGATGAACTGGCTGCTCAGCGACGGGAACATCTTGCCCACGGCCTGTGGCAGAGTGATCTTGATGAAGATGATGAGCGGGCTGATCCCCATGGCCTGCGCGGCCTCTTCCTGTCCCTTGCCAACGGTATTGAACCCGGCGCGCAGGATTTCGGCGAAATAGGCCGAGAAGTTCAGCACCAGCGCCAGCAGGGCATGCGCCCAGAACGGCCACTGGTACCCCAGCAACAAGGGCAGCCCGAAAGCCACGAAAAAAAGCTGCACGATCAGCGGCGTGTTGCGGATGAACTCGACAAAGGATGCGGCAACCCAGTGAACCCCGACAACCCTGCGATGGCGCAAAAAGGCCAGCACCATCGCGATCCCGAAACCGATGACCCCGGCAGCAAGGGTCAGGCCTGCGCTCAGCGCCGCCCCCGTGAACAGCAAGTAGACGTAGTCCGGGTTGCGGAAAATTTCGAAAAATCTCAGGTCCACGATAATCCTCGCGCCAGCAAGCTTGGGTTAACCCAAGTCGCGCGGCCGGGCATCGGCCACAGTGCTTTGAACAACAACAAGACCTTATGGGTATTTTTGAAAATCAACCTTTTAATTTCATAAGATATTGAAAATAAGGGCGTTACGTCATACCCGCGCGTCTTGCTGCGGTCCGGGTCGAAAATCTGGCACGGGCTTCAAAGTGGAAAAAACAGGCCATTCGACCGATTTTCGGGCGCGGCGCGAAGGGCGGGCGCTCCGGCAACGCAGACCCGACCGGCCAGCAGGGACCGCCACGGCCCGTGGTTTGCGCAGCGTGATGGCCCCTTGAAACCCGGTGGGTGCCGGACCATGTCGGGGCCGGTTGGTTGGGACGGGCCATGACGACCGGGCCTGCAAAACCGGGGGCAAGACACGTATCCATCCTGCGGAATTGGCCTTGTCGACCCGTAGACGGTCGGCCTTTTTCGCGTTTCAGCACCGGCTTTCGACACCGGGTGCAGCGAAAGGACTCACGATGACAGCGAAATTGCTTGGCTTGATCGCCACGACAGCCCTGAACCCCGAGATGCTGCTGCTTGACGGGCCTCCGGGCGCGCTCGACGCGCCGATGTGACGAAATAGCTGATGGATATGAACATGGAGGCCACGGTCGCGGGCCCCCCGCACGCTGCCCGATGCCACGCCCATCCACGGTATGCCCAAGGGCGCGGCACAGGCGGTGCGCTACTT
>JAAAPG010000112.1 GCA_009908405.1 Alphaproteobacteria bacterium
CGCCCGCTTCGATCGCGGGGGACCGCATCAGGTTTTCCGCCAGAATGCGCGGATCGTTCGACGCGCAGACAAAGGCGATGCTCGGGGCAGACATGGCTCAATCAACCTTTTCGGGCTTTTGGGGGCGGATACTCAGCTTGGTCACGCGGTTGTCGATCCGCTCCAGCACCGTGAAGCGAAAGCCATGAAACAGGAAGCTCTGGCCTTCTTCCGGGATGGTCTGGGCTTCGTGAATGACCAATCCGGCGACCGTCACGGCTTCCTCGTCCGGCAACGACCAATCGGCGGCGCGGTTCAGGTCACGAATGGTCATGGACCCTTCCACCACCACTTCGCCACTCTCCAGTTGCACCAACTCTGGCGGGGCGGGCACGTCGTATTCATCCTCGATCTCGCCGACGATTTCTTCCAGGATATCTTCCAGCGTTATCAGCCCGTGCAGCGCGCCGTATTCATCCACGACAAGCGCGAAATGCCGCTTCTGGCGCAGGAATTCGCGCATCTGTTCGTCCAGCGGCGTGGTTTCGGGCACGAAATAGGGCGCGCGTAACTGCTTGGTCAGGTCCAGCTTGCCGATGGCGTCGTAATCGCCGCCCGCGCCTGTGACCAATTCGTGCATTTCGCGCACAAGGTCGCGCACGTAGAGGATTCCGATAATGTTCTCCGGGTCTTCGCGGTAGACCGGCAGGCGCGAATGCGGCGCGTTGATGCAATGGGCGATGATGTCGCGGATCGGATCATCGGCATTGACCAGCTCGATCTGGCTGCGGTGGCGCATGATCTCTTCCACCGTGCGTTCCGACAGGTCCAGCGCGCCCAGCAGGCGGTCGCGGTCCTCTTTCTCGACCGACCCGGTGGAATGACCCAGCGCCAGCGTGCCCGCGATTTCTTCATGCACCGACATGATATGGCTGTCGGGGTCGATATCGACCCCGAACATGGCCAGAACCCGCCGCACGATGAAGCGCACCACCGCCACCACGGGTGAAAAGATGGCCACGATCACCCGCAGCACGGGCGCGGCTTTCAGCGCGGCGCGTTCGGGGTTGGAAATGGCGTAGGTCTTGGGCAATACCTCTGCAAAGACCAGCACCAGAAGCGTCATGACAAGCGTGGCCAGCGCCACCCCGCTATCGCCGAACAGCCGGGTAAACAGCGCCGTCGCCAGCGATGCGGCCAGGATATTGACCATGTTGTTGCCCAGCAGGATCGCGCCGATCATGCGCTCGCTGTCCTCGGTCAGGACCAAGGCGCTGTCGGCCCCGCGTTCGCCCTTGTCGGCCTGCGATTTCAGCTTGCCCCGGCTGGATGCGGTCAGCGCAGTCTCAGAGCCGGAAAACAGGCCGGAAATGACCAGAAGGCACAGGATTCCGGCTGCTGTCACCCAAAAGGCCGTGTCCAGAGTGGCGGCCATATTTTCCATGTAACCCAAGATTGTTGCTGCGTATCGGCACAGTTTAGGCCCTGCGCGCGGGCGCGTAAAGGTGGTGCGCGCTCTTGACCGCGCGCGGGCTTGCGGTCATGTGACAGGTCATGTTTGCCCCGGATGCCCTTGACCAGATTTTGCAACGCTTCGAATTCCTTGAAGCGCGGTTGATGGATGGCGCGTCGGGCGCCGACATGGTGCAACTGTCGCGCGATTATTCCGAACTCAAACCGATTGTCGCGCAGATCAGGGCCTATCAAAAAGCCCATCGCGACCGGGATGAGGCGCGGGCGCTGCAACAAGACCCCGACATGCGCGAACTGGCCGATGACGAATTGGCGCGGATCGACGCGGAACTGCCCGCGCTGGAGCAGGCGTTGAAACTGGCGCTTCTGCCGCGCGACAGCGCCGACGCCAAGCCTGCGCTGGTCGAAATCCGCCCCGGCACCGGCGGGGACGAAGCCGGGCTGTTCGCCGCCGACCTGCTGCGCATGTATCAGCGATATGCCGAAGGGCGGGGCTGGCAGGTGCAGACTATCAGCCATTCCGAAACCGAACTGGGCGGGCTGCGCGAGGCGGTGGTCCGCATCGCGGGCGACGGTGTCTTCGCCCGGCTGAAATACGAATCCGGCGTCCACCGCGTGCAGCGCGTGCCGGTCACCGAATCGGGCGGGCGGATTCACACGTCGGCAGCCACCGTCGCGGTGCTGCCCGAAGCCGAGGCGGTCGAGATCGACATCCCCGCCGGCGATATCCGCATCGACACGATGCGTGCATCCGGGGCGGGCGGGCAGCATGTGAATACCACCGATTCGGCAGTGCGGATCACGCATGTCCCGACCGGGATTGTCGTCACCTCTGCCGAGAAATCGCAGCATCAGAACCGCGCGATTGCCATGCAGGTGTTGCGCGCGAAACTCTATGACATGGAACGCCAGCGCGCCGATGCCGAACGCGCCGATGCGCGCCGCAGCCAGGTCGGCAGCGGGGACAGGTCGGAACGCATACGCACCTATAATTTCCCGCAAGGGCGGATGACCGATCACCGCATTAACCTGACGCTATATAAGCTGGACGCGGTCATGACCGGTGATCTGGACGAGGTGATCGACGCGCTGATCGAAGCCGACCAGACCGCGAAACTGGCGGCAATGGACGCGTGATGCGCGCCGCCGACCTGCTGGCCGACGGCGTTGCAACGTTGCGCGCGGCGGGGCTGGAGGGCGCGGCGCGTGATGCGCGGGTGATGCTCGCCCATGCCCTTGACCTTCCGCGCGACCGGCTGACGCTTGCTTTGCACGACGCGGTGTCCAGTGACGCCATCGACCGCTTTCAGCGCAGTATCGCCGCGCGCGCGGCGCGCCAGCCGGTCGCGCAGATCATCGGGCGGCGCGCGTTTTACGGGCGCGATTTCATCGTCACTCCCGATGTGCTGGACCCGCGCCCCGACACCGAAACCCTGATCGACGCGGCGCTGGACCGTCCGTTTGCGCGGCTTCTGGACCTTGGCACCGGGTCGGGTGCGATTGCCTTGACCCTGCTGGCCGAGCGTGCCGACACGCAGGCCGTTGCGGTGGACCTGTCACAAGCCGCGCTGGACGTGGCCGCGCGCAATGCGCAGGCGCTTGGGGTTGCGGACCGCGTTGCGTTGCGGCGGTCCGATTGGTTCGCGGCGGTGCAGGGGCAGTTTGACCTGATCGTGTCGAACCCGCCCTATATCGGGACGCCGGAGCTGGCCGCGCTTGCCCCCGATGTGCGCGATCATGAACCGCGCATGGCCCTTGTCCCCGCAGAGGATGACGGCACCGGGCTGGCCGCCTACCGTGTCATTTGCGCGCAGGCCGCGGCCTATTCGGCCCCCGGCGGCTGGCTGATGGTCGAGATTGGCCACACGCAAGCCGCGCAGGTGCAGGCGTTGTTCAGGGCAGCGGGCTTTGCGAATGTGGTGTTGCACCGTGACCTGTCCGGCAATCCTCGCGTGGTGTCGGGCCAGGCCCGGCGGCCGATCTCCTCTGGAGAACCATGACAAATAAGCCGTTATTTGCCCGATGCCCGGATTTTATCGGCCTTGGGGCTTGCCACGGGCGCTCTGGCATGGCACGAGAGAGGGGCAGGATTTGGTCAGCATACGATCGCGGCTCCTGCCATCCCGATCAGCGGCTTGCGTTTGCACCTTTCGCGGTGCGTCGCGCCGCGCGAGATTAGTCCCTATATGGTTGGACATTTTACAGCATGAGATCACCCAACAAACGTTCGCGTTCGAAGTCGAACCGCCCCAAAACGCTTGGAAACATCGTCAACCGCGTGTTCGACAGTTCCGGGCCCGAAGGCAAGGTGCGCGGCACGCCGCAGCAAATCATCGAGAAATACCAGTTCCTCGCGCGTGATGCGCAGCTGGGCAACGATCGTGTTGCGGCGGAAAACTTCCAGCAACACGCAGAGCATTACACCCGCATGTTGGCACAGGCGCAGCGCGAGCAGGCTGCTGAACAGGAAGCCCGCCGCCAGCAGCAGGAAGACCAGCGCGCGCGCAATGATGACCGCAATCGCCAGCATGGCGGGCAGCATGGCCAGAACGGGCAGGGCGGTCAAAACAGCCAGAATGGCCAGAATGGCCAGAACAGCCAGAACGGGCAGAACAGCCAGAACGGGCAGGGCGGCGGGCAGCCCCAGCGCCAGCCGGAACAGGCGTCAGAGCACCACGCGTCCGGCACGGCCTTTGACATGGCCCCGACAGAGCAGAATGACGACAGCCCGCTTGTCGTCGAGACGCCGGAAGGCAGCACGCCGCCTGCCCAGTCGGATGCGGCACCGTCGGGTGACAGCGTCCGCAAGCCGCGCAACACCCGCAAGCCGCGCGCGCCAAAGCCGGAGGGCGAGCAGGTCGCACCGAAGCGCAGCCGCGCCCCACGCAAACCGCGCGCCCCAAAGGCCGAAAGCGACAGCGGCGCATCCCCGGAAACAACGCCACCCGAGATGAAATCCTCGGCGGCGGAATAAGCTATGTCGGCACGGCGTTTGGCAAGATGCCAAGCGCCATCGCGCCATTCAGCACGAATTGCACCGACAGCGCCGACAGCAGCAACCCGAACAGCCGCGTCAGCACCATGGTTCCGGTTCGGCGCAAGATACGCTCCAGCGGGGCGGCGGCCAGAAATGCCAGCAGCACCAGCGTGACAACTGCCAGCATGACGCCCGAAATCAGCGCCATGCCTTCCCAAGTGCCGCCGGTGTCGTTTATCAGCAGAACCATCGTGGCCATCGCGCCCGGCCCCGCGATCAGCGGCATGGCCAGCGGAAAGACCGACGGATCATCGACAAGGTTGCCTGAGCCTTCATCCGCGTGGTTCTGACGGCGTTCCGAACGCCGGTCGAACAGCATGTCCAGCGCCGTCAGGAACAGCAAGAGCCCCCCCGCGATCTGGAAAGCCGGCATGGAAATGCCGATGAAGCGCAGGAAATCCTCGCCCGCCACGGCAAAGGCCAAAAGCAACAATGCCGCGATGAAACAGGCGCGCAAGCCCACGGTGCGGCGCTGGCGGGCGCTCATGCCTTGGGTCAGCGCCAGAAAAAGTGGTGCAGTGCCGATCGGGTCAATGACCACGAAAAGCGTGACAAAGGCCGAAACAAGGAACGGGATTTCCAGCATCATGCCGCCTTGAAATGCTTGGCAAGTTTCAGACCCTGCCCTTGGTAATTCGATGCCAGTTCGGCACCATACACGCGTTCGGGGCGCGCGGCCATGCGCTCATAGACCAGTCGCCCGACGATCTGGCCATGCTCCAGCGCGAAGGGGGCTTCGTGGCAGCGGACCTCCAGCACCCCGCGCGCACCGGTGCCCCCGGCAGCGGCATGGCCGAAACCGGGGTCGAAAAAGCCCGCGTAATGCACCCGGAATTCGCCCACCATGGCCAGGAACGGGGCCATTTCGGCGGCATGATCGGGCGGGATATGCACCGCCTCGCGGCTGACCAGAATGTAGAACGCGCCGGGATCGAGGATGATCTGCCCGGTGTCGCTGTGCAGTTCCTCCCAGAACTCGCGCGGGGCATAGGCGCCGATGCGGTCCAGGTCGATCACCCCGGTATGCGGTTTCGCGCGGTAGCCTACCAGCGTGCCGGCGGCAGGTCTCAGATCGACCGAAAAGCCCAGCCCGTCAGAGATGACCGGATCGCCCGGCACCAGCGTTTCGCGACTGTGCAGATCGCGCAAGGCCGCATCATCCAGCACCGCGTGGCCGCGCCGAAAGCGGACCTGGTTCAGCCGCTGGCCGGGCCGCACCAGCACGGAAAACGAACGCGGGCAGATTTCGGCGTATAGCGGGCCTTGGTAGCCCTCTGGCACACGGTCGAATTCGGTGCCATTGTCTGCGATCACCCGCGTCAGCAGGTCCAGCCGCCCGGTCGAGCTTTTGGCATTGGCCACGGCCTGCACCGCATCGGGCAGGGCCAGCCGTTCCATCAATTCGACCACGTAAACGCAGCCTTTTTCCAGCACCGTGCCGCCATCCAGCCGCATTTCGTGCATCTCGAAATCCGCCAGCCGGTCAGCCACGCGCCGCCCCTTGCCCGCCAGGAACGATGCGCGCACCCGCCAGGCGCGGTGGCCCAGGCGCAAATCAAGGCTGGCGGGTTGCACCTGTTCATCCGTGATCGGCGTGTCGGCTGCGATCTCTGCGCGGGCGATCATCTCGCGCAGGGTCTGGGATGGCAAAACGCCGTGCATGTCGATTTTCCTTCGAACCCGTGGCCTGCCTTCGTCATATCCAAGCGCGCGCGCCATGGAAAGGGGCGCTTGCGTGGCGGCGATTTGACCCCTACGATGGTCACGAGAGACGCCATCGGGAGGAGAGACCATGGATCGCGACGCATTCATCGAGAAAACCAAGGCCAAGATCGACGAGTGGAACGCTGAAATCGCCAAGCAGGAAGCGCAGATGCGCGGTGCGCAGGCCGATATGAAGCAAAAATACGAAGACCAGCTTGCAGAGATGAAAGCCCAGCGCGACCAGTTCGAGGCCAAACTGCACGAAGCGCGCGAGGCAAGCGAGCAGGCTTGGTCGGATATGCAGGCCGGGTTCGAAGCGGCGTGGAAAGACATGACCAGCGCCTTCGAGAAAGCGATGAAACGCTACTAAGGCGGGTGAAATGGTCGGGCTAGCAGGACTTGAACCTGCGACCTTCCGTCCCCCAGACGGACGCGCTACCAGACTGCGCTATAGCCCGACAGGCTATGACCGGCCTTCTAACCGATTCAGCGCCGAGGGCAAGGGGCAATTCGGCCCAAGCGTCTGGTTTCCGCGGCGATACCGCTAGTCGGCGCGGGCGGCCAGTTTCGTCACAAGCGCCTCTAGCCGCGCGACGGTCGGGGCGTAGCGCGCTAGGCTGTCGGGCGGCGATCTGCGCAGCGCATGGGCGATGCGGGCAAAGCGCGCAGGCTCTGTCATCGGGGTGTCGGCCGCCGCATCAAGCAGCGCGGCGAGTGCCGGCTCGGGCTGGTCATCGTCTGCCGGGTCCAGTTGCGCGGCCGCGTCCCGCGTGTCGGCACTCGCCGCGTCCGGCTGCGTTGCGGGGTCTTGCGTTGGCTGTGGGTCATGATCTGACACAGGGTCGGAATCGGGCGCGGGCGATTCAGGTTCTGCGGGCGTGTCGTCCTGCAATTCCCCTGCCGGATCAACAGGCGCCGTGGTCTGCTCGGCGTCGGCCAGCGATACGTCCGGCGCATCCGGCTCTGGTGGCGCGGTGGGGCTTGGTGGGTCGACGGCCACCGGGTCGGGCTGCGACACGGCCATGTCAGGAGCTTCCGATGCGTCCGGGGCGGCGGGCGTCTGTGGCGCCGGCGCGGGATCGGTGACTGAGCGGTTCCCCGCGGTGTTTGCCGCGCCCGTTTCGGGGTCTGATGCCTCTGCCAAGATCCGCGGAGCAGGGTCCGAACTGCCGTCAAGCACATCGCCCGTCAGCGGCGCCAACGCCGCGACATGCCGCGCGCCTTTTTCCTGTAACAGTTTTTGCACACCGCGGATGGTCATGCCCTGATCGTGCAACAACTGCTTGATGCCAGACAACAGGTCGATATCGGCTGGCCGATAATACCGCCGCCCCCCGGCGCGCTTCACCGGTTTGACCTGGGTAAACTTGCTTTCCCAAAAGCGCAGCACATGCGCCGGGGTGTCCAGGGCATCGGCCGCTTCGCTGATGGTGCGGAACGCCTCTGGTGCTTTACGCATGAACTTGCCTTACAGGTTATTGCCCGGAATTGCCCTGCGCCACGCGATCTTTCATCAGGTGCGAGGGCCGGAAACTGAGAACACGGCGCGGTGAGATCGGCACCTCTTCGCCGGTCTTGGGATTGCGCCCCATGCGCGCATTCTTGTCGCGCGTGGAAAACGTGCCGAAAGACGAAATCTTGACCTGTTCGCCGGCGACGAGCGCATCTGAAATATGCTGCAACACGCTGTCCACCAAGACGGAGGATTCGTTGCGTGACAGCCCGACCTCGCGGAATACCGCTTCGGTCAGGTCCATCCGTGTGAGTGTTTTATCCGACATCATGCCCCCCGGCGTTTTGCGCTATCCTGCGCGAAAGCAAAATCCGAGTCAATATCAGGGGGTTGTGGCGCAGCGTTAAAGCGTTACCAGCGCAACACAACGGCGCCCCAGCTTAGCCCGCCGCCGATCGCTTCGGTCACGATGCAATCGCCGGGTCGGAATTGCCCGCGCTCGGCGGCCACCGACAACGCCAGCGGGATGGACGCGGCAGAGGTGTTGCCATGGTCCTGCACGGTCACGACGACCTTGTCCATCGGCACGCCAAGCTTGGACGCGGTGCCCCGGATAATCCGCAGATTGGCCTGGTGCGGCACGACCCAATCGACATCGCCCGCGCCAAGCCCCGCGCGGTCCAGCGCGGTCGTGGCGGTTTGGGCCAGTTTCTCGACCGCGTGGCGGAACACTTCGCGGCCCTGCATTTTCAGCACGCCCGCCGTGCCGGAACGCGACACGCCGCCATCGACATAGAGCAGATCGCGATACTGACCGTCGGAATTCAGGTCGACCCCCAGGATGCCCCGGTCGTCCGGTGTGCCGTCGCTGTCAACCGCTTCCAGCACCACGGCGCCGGCCCCGTCGCCGAACAGCACGCAGGTGCTGCGGTCGGTCCAGTCCATGATCCGCGAGAAGGTTTCGGCCCCGATGACCAGCACCTTCTTGGCTTGACCGCCCAGGATCAGTCCGTTCGCATTGGCCAGCGCAAAGACGAAACCGGCGCATACCGCCTGA
>JAAAPG010000117.1 GCA_009908405.1 Alphaproteobacteria bacterium
CCCGCGCGAGGGCTTGCTGGACATTGGCCGTGGCGCGCTTGTGCCAATGGGCGATCTGGTGACAGAATTCATCGAACTGCTGGATGCAGACGCCATGGCGCTGGGCTGCCTGAACGAGTTGCGCGCGGCGCAGGATATCGTGGCACAAGGCACCAGCGCCGAACGCCAACGCGCTGTCTACGCGAAGGCCTTGGACGACGGCGCAGACCCGACAGAAGCCTTGCGCGCCGTGGTCCGGTCACTGATGGCGGAATTCACCCAAGGGCTGGACTAAAGCCGGATCGCGGAAATCAGTCGCCCGTAATCGGCCTGCCTCTCGTGGCAGGACCGGCGATAGGAATAAAACGCCGCCGGGTCGGCATAGGTGCAATGCCCGGTCCAATGCGCATCGACTCCCGCCGCGCGCAACTGCGCCAGACCGAAACCCGGCAGGTCGAACTGGTATTTGCCGCGCGCACCATTGGCGAAGAACCGCGTATGGTCCGGGTCTTCGTCAAGGAACCGTTCAAGGAAGTCCTGCCCGACCTCGTAATTGCGCTGACTGATACACGGGCCGATCACGGCGGTGATGTCCGCGCGCTTGGCCCCCAGCGCCACCATCGCCGCGACGGTTTCTTCCAGAACTCCGTCGAGCGCGCCGCGCCACCCGGCATGGGCGGCCCCGATCACGCGCGCTTGCGGGTCGGCAAAAAGCACCGGCTGGCAATCGGCGGTCAGGATCGCCAGCGCCAGGCCGGGCGTGGCGCTCACGACCGCATCGGCGCGGGGCCGGTCGGCATCTGCCATGGGTGCGTTGACCGTAACGACATCCGCGGAATGCACCTGGTGTACGGTGACAAGCGCGGCACTGTCCACCGCCATGGCATCCGCCACGCGCGCGCGGTTCATGCGCACGCTGTCGCTTTGGTCGGACGACCCCGGCCCGCAATTCAGCCCCGCGAAAATGCCCGACGACGCCCCTCCGCGCCGGGTGAAGAACCCGTGCCGCGTGGGCGCAAGCGTGTCAGAGGTGATGATTTCAAGTGTCACGTCACCTATCCAAAACCGGGCGGTTGCGGCGCGCCGGGGGGATACAGCCCCAGCACCTTGAATAGCTGACCCATTTCGCCCGCATCGGTCAAGCGTCGATATGCTGCCATGTGCGAGTCGCGCGCGGCCCCGGTCAGGTTGCGGGCAAGCGCCTCGGCCCGCTGCGCGATTCCCAGACGCGCCAGCAGCACGCCTTGCGGGGTCAGGGGGGTCGCGGCCAAGGGGCTGGCCTTGGCCAAGGCATGGAAATCGACATGCGCGGTCAGGTCGGCTTCGCCCGGATGGGCCAGGACCGGGTCTTTTTGCTGCTGCCGGATGGCTTGCACCGTGTCACCCGCGCTGCCCCAGTCACCGTAGTCGACGATCAGGGCAAAGCCGCCAAGAGACATGATGCGACTGGACAGCGCGTCGATCACCGGCAGGGCAGGCGCGCAGGTTTCCACCATCGTGCCGTCGGCTGTGCCGTCCAGCCGGTCGTCCAGCGCGGCGAGCGGGGCAGGCGGCGTCAGGCCGAAGGTCAGCGTATCGCCCTCCAGCCCCACGACGCGCTCGGCCCAGCCCTTGGGGTGGCGCAGGAACTGCCGGATGGGCAGGGCGTCGAAAAACTCGTTGGCGATGATGAACAGCGGTTGACCTTCGGGCAAATCGTCGGCGCTGTCATGCCAGGTGGCTCCTGGCACGCGCTCGGCTTGCGCCGCGCGCAGCACGGGCGAGGCCTCTACCAGATGCAGCCGCGCGCCATCGTGAAACCCCGGAACGCGGGCCGTGGCGCGCAGGATATCGGCCATCAGCGTGCCGCGACCGGGGCCAAGCTCTGCCAGCGTGAACGGCGCAGGCGCGCCTTGGTCCATCCAGACTTGTGCCAGCAGCAGGCCCAGAAGTTCACCGAACATCTGGCTGATTTCCGGCGCGGTGGTGAAATCGCCCGCCTGTCCCAACGGATCGCGGGTCATGTAATAGCCATGGCGCGGGTGCAGCAAGCATTGCGCCATGTAGTCGGCCACGGTGATCGGCCCTTGCGCCGCGATCTGGCGGCGCAGGATGTCAGCCAGCGCGGTCATGCCGGGGCGCTGGCCCGGCGCGCGCGCAGAATCAAGGCCAGCCCGACCGCGATCATCGGCAGCGACAAAAGCTGCCCCATGCTGACCCCCAACGGCCCCAGCGCCAGCACATGCCCCAGCGGGTTGTCGGGGGTGATGAATTGCGTGTCGGCCTGACGCCAGAATTCGACGATGAAGCGCGCCAGCCCGTAACCCGCGGCGAAGGCGCCCGTCACGAAACCCGGCTGGCGCAGCGCGCCGCGCCGCCAGACCAGCCAGGCCAGCACGGCAAACAGCATCGCGCCTTCGAGCGCGGCCTCGTAAAGTTGCGTCGGGTGGCGCGCGCAGATCGCGCTCGGCCAGTCCCAGGGGCAATTCTGGGCAGCCGGACCGGGAAAGATCACGCCCCACGGGGCCAGCGTGGGCCGCCCCCACAATTCGGCATTGACGAAATTGGCCAGCCGCCCCAGCCCGATCCCGATGGGCGCGACCAGTGCCATCGCGTCGGCCAGTTGCAAGGGCGGCACGTTGTGGCGGCGACAATAGAGCAGCCCGGCCACGATGACGCCCGCAAAGCCCCCGTGAAAGGACATGCCGCCTTCCCAGATGCGCAGGATCTGCGCCGGGTATTGCAGGTAATACCCGGCTTGGTAGAACAGCACGAATCCCAGCCGCCCGCCCAATATGACGCCGATGATGACCCATGTCAGCAAGCCCTCGACCTTGTCGGGGGGCATCGGGGCCGCGTTGGCGGGCCACAGCGCGGGCCGCGCCATCAGTCGCGTGACCATCCACCACCCCAGCAGGAACCCGGCGATATAGGCCAGCGCATACCAGCGCAGTGCAAAGCTGAAATTGCCGATATCGACCGAGAAAATCTCGGGCCGCAGATCGGGGAACAGGATGGCAAGGGGCGCAAGCATGGGAACCGTCCGGGCAAGGGTTGCGACTGTCTGGCGCGGCGGGGGCGGGGAAGTCAACCTTGCGTTTTCAGGGGTCAGGCCACATATCAATCAAAAGCGTTTGTAAAGGACGGACCCATGCAAAGCCGCAACAAGATCCTCGACGATATGTCGCAACTGATGACAAATGCCATGGGCGTGGCCCAGGGCGCACGGACCGAGGCAGAGACCGCGATGAAAAGCCTGCTGGACCGCTGGCTGGCGGACCGCGATTTCGTCACGCGCGAGGAATTCGACGCGGTGCGCGCCATGGCGCAGAAGGCGCGCGAGGAAAACGCTGCGCTCGAGGCGCGGATCGCGGCGCTGGAAGCCGATAAAGCCGATTGAGATCGGGGTAGGGTGCGTGCTTGCACGCACCCTTGGTCCTGCAGTTGCGGTGCGTGCAAGCACGCACCCTACGGCGCGACACGTTCGCGCATTTCTTTTGTCAGTCGGGCCAAGCTGGCCTCCAGGCCATCGCGTTCGGCCCGGACCGCCGCTATTTCGGCGTCGATCGCGTCCACGCGCGCGCGGCGCTCTGACGTGGCCCCGCTCTCGTCGCCCAGTTGCGCAATCAGCCCCGCAAGACGGTCTTGATCGGCGATCAGTTGCGCCTCTGCATCGCGGGTGCGGGCGATCTGGTCTTGCAGCCGCGCCTGTTCGGCCCGCATCGCCCGCAATTGCGCAAAGAGCGCGCGGGTGGCGTCATCCGGCATCCGCCCTTCCCAATAGGCCATATCCTCCACCGACAGGTCCAGCAGCGCCAGTCGTGTGCGGGTGGTGCGGGCTTCGACCACGTCGAACGTCGTGATCTGGCCTCGCGGCACGTCCACGGCAAACCGCGTCGTGTCCAACTCTGGCGTGCCGCCCTCGGTTTGCATGTTCCAGCCGCCACGGCGCGGGTGCAGCACTGTCAGCGAGCGCGCGCCATCCTCTGCGCCCTCTATCCTGTAGCCGGTTGTCAACTCCACGCGTTCGCGGGCCACAAGCACGCCATCGGTCAAACGCGCCTCGGTGATGCGGGCGTGCTCGTTCCGATCCTCTCGGACCGTCACGGCGGTATCTTCGGCAAATTCCACCAACGCGCTGTCGCCGGGGCCAAGTTCGGGCATCATCGCATCGCCCGCATGGCCGCGCGTGGCGTCATAGACGGTGACAATCCCGGCGGGCAGGCGCAGGGGCAGGGGGTTTTCCACCTCCAGCGCCATCATCGGGTGGGGGGCATAGCTGCCCCCGCGATAGAGGGTCAGCCGGTCGGTCGTGGCCTGCTCTTGCAGGAAGGGCAGGCTGAGCATCTGCCCGCTGGCCAGGCTCACCGGCTCTGACAGTGTATAGGCGGAGAAGCTGGTGCCCTCGGTCATCTCGACCGGCGCGGCTTCGACCATCGGGGCATCGGCGAGATTGCGCGCCATGGCGCTTTCGGCGTGCACGGGCGCGAATCGCGGGGCTTTTTCGCGCGGGGCCTCTATCCGGTCATATAGCCGCGCGTCCAGCGCGCGCACAGCGCCGGTCGCCAAGGTCAGCGACACGTCGTTCCAGTCATGCCCTGTGGTGTTTTCCACGACGGCCCAGCCGGTCAGTGCCAGCCCGTCCGGTCCGTCCACCGCGCGCCACGCGGTTTTCCACACCGGCGCGGGTTGCAGCCAGCCCAAGCCGATCTTGCGCGGCGTGGTGTCGGCGCTGTCGACCGAGACCTCGACCCGGCTGGCGCGGCCCTGTGCGCGCAGCGCGTCGAGGCCGCTGGCCAGCGCCGCGCGGTCGGCGGCATCCTCCAGCACCAGCGCGGTCGCGTCATCGAGCGGCAGTTGCACGATCTGCCCGTCGCCATCCAGCACCGACACCGCCACGCAGCCCGCGCGCCCATCGTCGCAAGGCGTGGGGCCGGTGCCCATCAACCGCCCTTCGACCGTTGCCGCGCGCCGGGTCAGCCGCGCGGGCGCGCCCTGCAGCGCGTCGATCAGGGCGGTCAAGTCCGACAGCGCCTCTGGTCCGAACGGCAGGGTGGCAAAGGCATCGCTCAGCCCGCCGGGGCCGGACATGGTCAGGCGCGGGGTGGCCCCTGCCGGGTCGGTCAACCGCAGCGATTTCAGGAAATCGTTCATATCCGCGCGCCGCAGTGTCAGGCGCAGGCCGTCCGCGCCCATCTCTCCCTCAGCTTGCAACATCGCAACCCCGGCGGTCGAAAGTGTGACCGCCTGTAGCCGGGTCTCGGCCAATGCGGGGGTGGTCAGGGCGGTGCAGAGCAACAGGGTAACGATGGGACGCATTGCGACTTCCTTGGAATGACGTTGCCAAAGTCTAGACCGAGCGTATCGCCGAGAAAACCGGCAAGCTTGGACCTGCGCGGCACGCAGGCGAACATTCGCCGCCGCCTGCCTTGTCGCAAAGCGTGCGGGGGCTGGACGCGGCCCATCCTTGTGGGTATGCCAAGACCATGCCCCAAGATGATGATCTTACACCCGAGTTGAACACATCCGAACCGCTGCGCCGCGCGCTGGGCTCGCGCTATTTGCAATATGCGCTGTCCACCATCATGCACCGCGCGCTGCCCGATGCGCGCGATGGGCTGAAACCCGTGCATCGGCGCATCCTGTTCGCCATGCGCGAGCTGAAACTGTCGCCCACCGGGGGCTTTCGCAAATCGGCCAAGATCACCGGCGACGTGATGGGCAATTATCACCCGCATGGTGACGCCGCGATCTATGACGCGATGGCGCGGCTGGCGCAGGATTTCAACCTGCGCTACCCGCTGGTCAACGGGCAAGGCAATTTCGGCAATATCGACGGCGATAACCCGGCGGCGGCGCGCTATACCGAAGCGCGGATGGCGCGGGCGTCCGAATTGCTGCTGGAAGGGCTGGCCGAAAACGCGGTCGATTACCGGCCCAATTACGACGGCACGTTGAGCGAACCCGTGGTGCTGCCCGCCGCCTTTCCGAACCTTCTGGCCAATGGCGCAAGCGGCATTGCCGTGGGCATGGCGACCAATATCCCGCCGCATAACCTGGATGAGCTGATCGAGGGCTGCCTGGCGCTGATCGGCAATCCCGACCTGCCCGATGATGACTTGGTCAAGCTGATTCCCGGCCCCGATTTCCCCACGGGCGGCGTGATCGTGGAACCGACCGAGGCCATTCGCGACGCCTATGCCACGGGTCGCGGCGCGTTCCGGCTGCGCGCGCGCTGGCAGGTCGAGGATCTGGGCCGCGGGCAATGGCAGGTTGTCGTCACCGAGATTCCCTTCCAGGTGCCCAAATCCCGCCTGGTCGAGAAGCTGGCAGAGGTCATCCAGACCCGCAAGGTGCCGCTTCTGGCCGATATCCGCGACGAATCCGCCGATGATGTGCGCATCGTGCTGGACCCCAAAAGCCGGACGGTCGACCCCGAATTGATGATGGGGATGCTGTTCAAGAATTCCGACCTGGAAACGCGGTTCAGCCTGAACATGAACGTGCTGATCGACGGGGTCACGCCCAGGGTGTGCAGCTTGCGCGAGGTTTTGCGCGCCTTTCTCGATCATCGGCGCGACGTGTTGCAGCGCCGCAGCCAGCACCGGCTGGACAAGATCGACCACCGGCTGGAAGTGCTGGAAGGCTTTATCATAGCCTTCCTGAACCTCGACCGCGTGATTGACATCATCCGCTACGACGAAGCGCCGCGCGCCGCGTTGATGCGCGAGGTCTGGGGGCGCGACTTCGCGCGCGCCACGTCGGAAAAGGACTACGTCTCGCCCGCCGAAGGCGAGGGCGAATTGTCCGAACTTCAGGCCGAATCCATCCTCAACATGCGCCTGCGCAGCCTGCGACGGCTGGAAGAACTGGAACTTCGCCGCGAACGCGACGAGCTTTTGAAAGAACGCGCCGAGATCGAAGACCTGCTCGGGTCCGACACCCTGCAATGGAAGCGCATCGGGACCGAGCTGCGCGGGGTGCAGGCGGAATTCGGCAAGAATACCGACCTCGGGCGCCGGCGTAGCGATTTCGCACAGGCCGCAGAGGTGGATGATGTGCCGCTCGAAGCCATGATAGAGCGTGAACCCGTGACCATCGTCTGCTCGAGAATGGGCTGGATCCGCGCCATGAAAGGCCATGTGGCGCTGGATCAGGCATTCAAGTTCAAGGATGGCGACGAAGGTCGTTTCGCCTTTCACGCCGAAACCACCGACAAGATCGTGCTGTTCGGGTCGAATGGGCGGTTCTACACCTTGCTGGCAACCAACCTGCCCGGCGGGCGCGGCATGGGCGAACCCGTACGCCTGATGGTCGACCTGCCCAACGAGGCCGAGATCGTCGATCTGTTCATTCACAAGCCGGGGGCGAAACTGGTCGTGGCCTCCAGCGCGGGGGACGGGTTCGTCGTGCCCGCCGATGATGTCATCGCGCAGACACGCGGCGGCAAACAGGTGCTGAACGTGAAGGGCGGGGTGCGCGCGCTGGTCTGCCGCAAGGTTGCGGGCGACCACTTGGCCTGCGTGGGCGAGAACCGCAAATTGCTGGTCTTTCCGCTGGATGACCTGCCCGAAATGGGCCGTGGCAAGGGCGTGCGCCTGCAATCCTACAAGGATGGCGGCCTGTCCGACCTGACCACGATCACTTGGGCAGAGGGCCTGCGCTGGCTGGACCCGGCCGGGCGCACCCGGCACGAACCCGACCTGACCGAATGGCTGGGCAAGCGGGCGAGTGCAGGGCGGATGGCGCCGCGTGGCTTTCCACGTGACAATCGCTTTGCCTGAGCAGGCTGCGGGTTTGCGCCGCGCCCGATGATCGGCTATGCGTCCGGCATGTGATACTGGAAGGGTGCCCTGATGCGAGTCTTGGTTGGAACATTTCGCGCGGTTGCGCTGATTGCGGCGTTGAGCGTGCTGACCGCCTGCGCCAGCGGCAAGCGCTTGGGCGACGAACGCGCAGAGCTGGGCGATTTCCTGTTGGGCCATGCCATCGTCGTCGAAGAGGACGCGGTACGGGGACCGGCCTCGCGCAAGGCAGAGCCGGGCGCGTGGAAGGAAAGCCTGGAATCGGAAATGCAGCGCAGATTCGCGCGCTACCAAGGGGATACGTTGTATCATCTGGGTGTTGCGGTGCAGGGCTACGTGCTGGCGATTCCCGGCATTCCGCTGGTGGCCGCGCCGAAATCATTCCTGATTCTCGGGGTCACCGTCTGGGATGATGCGGCAGAGAAAAAGCTCAATGAAAAACCGCATCGGATTATTGTGTTCGAATCGCTGTCCGGCGAAACCGCCGTGAGTTCGGGTCTGACCCAAAGTGCTGAACAACAAATGCGCAACCTGTCGCAGAACGGCGTCGCGGCAATCGAACGTTGGCTTGCCAAGCAAGAAGACTGGTTCCCGCCCAAGGCGGTGCCAGAGGCACCGGCGGACGCTGAAAGCTCCGAGCTCGACGGCGACGCGCAGGTCACGGATGACGCGGACACGCGGCCAGCGGCCGAAGGCGATGCCTAAGTCACCCGGGCGGGCCGGGTTTCGCGCTGATCTGTCTTGATTTCCGTCGCACGCTTCGATAACTGGCGCGCGTGTCATTTCGGGCCAACCAGGTTGGCCCATCAACAAAGGGTGCCCTATCCATGGCAAAAGCAAAGTTTGACCGCAGCAAAGCGCATGTGAACATCGGCACGATCGGCCATGTTGACCACGGCAAGACGACGTTGACCGCCGCGATCACCAAGTATTTCGG
>JAAAPG010000005.1 GCA_009908405.1 Alphaproteobacteria bacterium
GGCCGGGTTGGCGGTTTTGATCTGGATCATCGCATCGGGCCGCATGACCGGCTTTGCTTGGGTCGAGCTGGGCGCGGTCGCGGGCCTGTTCTTTGGTGGCTCGGCCGCGTGGTCGGGCTGGCAGCTTTGGCGCGAAGGGAATGACAGATGACCAAGATTTTCGACATCCCGCTGTATCCCTATACCCGCCACCCCGATCAGGACCGCGATCAGGATAGGCCTGCACGGCACCCCGTTGTTATTATCGGCGCGGGGCCTGTGGGCTTGGCGGCGGCGATTGATCTGGCCATGCGCGATGTGCCGGTCGTGGTGCTGGATGACAATGACCGTGTCAGTTTCGGCTCGCGCGCGATCTGTTTCGCCAAGCGGACGCTGGAAATCCTGGATCGGCTGGGCTGCGGGCAGGCCACCGCGCATGGCGTGACCTGGAATACCGGGCGCGTGTTCCATGGCGAAGGCGAGGTTTACGGCTTCAACCTGCTGGAAGAGGCCGACCATAAACACCCCGCCTTCGTGAACCTGCAACAATATTACCTTGAACATATCATGGTGCAGCGCGCGCAAGCGCTTGCCGCCCAAGGCAAACCGCTGGAGATCCGCGGGCGCAACCGGGTGGACACGATCGGCACGCATGACGACCATGTCCATCTGAGCATCGCCACCCCGGAAGGCGACTATGAAATCCAGGCCGATTGGCTGATCGCCTGCGACGGGGCCAATTCGCCGACGCGGCGGATGATGGGGCTCGATTTCGTGGGCCGCGTGTTCGAGGACAACTTCCTGATCGCAGACGTGGTCATGGACGCCGATTTCCCGACCGAACGCTGGTTCTGGTTCGACCCGCCCTTCAACCGCGGGCAATCGGCGCTGTTGCACCGCCAACCCGACGATGTCTGGCGCATCGACCTGCAACTGGGCTGGGACATTGACCGAGAGGCCGAGAAACGGCCCGAACGTGTCATCCCGCGCCTGCAAGCCATGCTGGGGCCGGATGTGGAGTTCAGCCTGGAATGGGTGTCGATCTACACCTTCCAATGCCGCCGGATGGAGAAGTTCCGCCATGGCCGGGTGATCTTCGCGGGCGATGCCGCGCACCAGGTCAGCCCGTTCGGCGCGCGCGGGGCGAATTCGGGCATTCAGGATGCCGACAACCTGGCGTGGAAATTGGCCGCCGTGGTGCAGGGCCACGCGCCAGGGACGCTTGTGGACAGCTACGATTTCGAGCGTGTCTATGCCGCGGATGAGAATATCCTCAATTCCACCCGTGCAACCGAATTCATCACGCCCAAATCCGACACCAGCCGTCTGTTCCGTGATGCGGTTCTGTCGTTGGCCGAGCGGCACAAGTTCGCGCGCCCGCTTGTCAATTCGGGCCGCCTGTCGACGCCCAGCGCCTATGACGATAGCTGGCTGACCAGCCCCGATGCCGACGGGCTGCCCGAGGCCACACGCCCCGGCGCGCCGATGCCCGATGCGCCGGTGCCGGGTGGCTGGCTGCTGGACCAGACCGGGGGCGACTTCTGCTTGCTGTGGGTAAACGGTGCGGCGCCGCCCGACCTGCCGCAAACGCCCGTGCCGCTGCGGGTGCTGCAGATTGACCCCGCGCAAGCGCCGGTTCTGGCGCAGCGTTACCTTGGCGATGCACCGCGTGCCGCTTATTTATTGCGTCCCGACCAACACATTGCCGCCCGCTGGCTTGCGCCGGAAACCGCACCTTTGAGCGAAGCCCTTGCGCGCGCCCTGTCCCAGATGGAGATGGCCGATGCCTGACCTGATCCTGACCCGCAACCTGACCGACCCGGACGGGTTCTATGCCGACCTGATGGCCGCGCATGACGGTCTGACCAAGGCCGAAAGCGACGCGCTGACCGCGCGACTGGTGTTGATTCTGGCCAATCATATCGGATCGCGCGATGTTCTGAATGCGGCGCTTCACGCGGCCGGGCGCGGCGCGGATACTCCACCCTCTGGTGCATGACCTGACACAACCAGCGCACTCGTGATAGCGCCGCGCCTTGCTTTCGCCTTAATCTCGTCGCCAAACCGCTCGATTAGCTGTTAATAAGCTCGAAACGGAAACAATCTTCCGTTTTGGCAAATTACGGGGCATGCAGCGTTATGGTGGATACGACACGGCTGGAAAAGCTCATGGGCCGTCCGCCCGCACCGGGGCCGAAACGGCCCGGCGGCCCGAATGCAGCCATCAACCGCAATCTGGCCCTGTCGGGGCGTCGCGACATGCGCCGCGAGGGGGCGGCGCGCGCATTGTCACCGCAACGATTGGCCCAGGTCGAGGCCCAATGGGACAGCTTGAATGCCTTCACGCGCGACCCTGCGCCGGATACCCGGATCACGCAATTCAACCGTCAGGCCCGCGCGCCCGAAATCGTATCAATGTTCGATGTGCTGCGCACCCAGCTGGCCCAGACATTTGCCGAGCGGCGGCTGCGCACTCTGGCAATCACCGCGCCCAACAGTGGGTGCGGCACCAGTTTCGTCACCGCGGGCCTGCTGGCCAGCTTCGCCCGGCGCAACGAGCAGCGGGTTCTTGGTCTTGACCTGAACATCGCCGCCCCCGCCCTGCACCGGTACTTCGAACTGCAAAGCCCCCAGCCGATCGACGCACTAATCTCTGGAGCGTCCGGCCCGCAGAACCATCTGGTGAAAATCACCAGCCGCGTGGCCGTGGGTTTGGGCGCGCCCGACCCAACGCCAGACCTGGTGGCGCAAGCGATCTCGGCTCAGGATCTGGCAGAGACGCTGGACGAACTGGTGACCGAATTCGTCCCGGAACTTGTCATCTTGGACCTGCCGCCGCTTCTGGAAGGTGACGCGGCCATGACCATCCTGCCGCAAATGGGCGCAACGCTTCTGGTCGCGGACAGCACCTGCACCACCGCCGCGGACATTACCAAATGCGAGCGTTTGCTGACCGACAAGAGCGATTTCCTGGGCGTGGTCCTGAACCAGAACTCCAACGCGGCGCGCAATTTCGCCAAGCGCGGCTAAAGGCGGGGTGCATCATGGGGCCAATCCAGACACTCGAAGAGCTTTTCAACTTTCTGTCACGACGCGCCGCGCTGATCGCGGCGACAGCATTCGTGATAACGGTCGGCGCGATCTTTTTCGCGCTGAACTCTGAACACAGCTACGAAAGCCAGGCGGTCATCCAGGTCGAAGGGCCAAGCGTCGGCAGCGATGTGACGGCGGCGTCCTTGCCCTCCAGCGCCGCGCGTCGGCTGGCCTCTGTCGAACAGCGGCTGATGTCACGCGACAACCTGCTGGCCTTGGCAAACAAATACGACATGTTCGCCGGTCTGACCACGCAAGAGCGTGTTCAAGGCATGCGCGAAGCGATCCGGTTCGAAGTGGTCGCCGCCATCCGCGAACGCGCCGCCCTTGGCACCGACGTGACCAGCGAGAACCGCTCGCGCACCCTGACGGTCAGTGTGACCGAAGCTTTTGCCACAGATGCCATCGTGTCGCTTGTGCGGGTCATGACCGAAGCGGGCGACCCGCAGATCGCCGCCGACCTGGCCAATGAACTGGCCGACGCCATCGTGCAGGAAAACGCCTCTGCCGTGGCGGGCAATGTGCGCGAGGCGATTGATTTTTTTGCCCGGCAGGAAGATCGCATCCGGCAGGAAATCGAATCGGTCGCGGCTGAAATCGTTGCCTTCAAGTCGGATAACTTCGAGTTGCTGCCCGACGCCATGGAAGATCGTCGCGCGGAGCAAACCGTGATCCGCGAGGATTTGCTGCGCGCGGACCGCCAAATCGCATCCCTTGAAAACGAGATCGCCACGCTGCAAGGCCAAAGCCGCCTGCGCGCCACCGAACAGCGCCGCCTGAACGCCGCGCAAGACGAGCTGGAAGCGGCGCAACGCGACCTGACCCAGTTGCGGCAGCAATCAGCCGAACTCGAACGGCTGGCCCGCGCCGCCCCGCAAATCGCCTTCCAACTCGACGCGCTGGAGCGCCGCGAAGCCCAACTGCGCGAACAGGCCAACGAGCTTGCCGAACGCCGCCTGAATGCCGCGCTGGGGGAACAACTTGACGATGACCAGGGCTTCGAGCGATTCGAGATGCTGGAACCCGCGCTGCCCGCCGATTACCCGTCCTCGCGGTCGCGCAGGTCCATCGTGGTGATGGGGTTGGCGGCGGGTCTGTTCCTGGGGCTTATGCTGTCCTACGCCATCGAATGGCTGAACCCGGCCTTGCGCAGCGCCGGACAGGTCGAACGCGAATTGGGGATGCAACCTGTTCTGGTCATTCCCAAGCTGGAACTGCCTGCCGAACGGCGGCGGCGCAGAATTGGCTGGACCGCCGGTGGCGCGCTTGTGGTTCTGACTGTGCTTGCGCTGATTATGATGCGACTGAGCGGCTAAGGGGCAGCATGGGAAACGCCGTCGCATATCTCGCGCTGCTGACATGGCCCTTGGTCATTCTTGTCATGTTCAAGCGCATGCCGGTGGAACGGGCCTTCATCTGGTCCATTCTGGGCGGCTACATGGTGCTGCCGCAGATCACGCAAGTCAATCTGCCGCTATTGCCAGACCTCGACAAGGTGCTGATTCCGAATGTCACCGCTTTCGTGGTTTGCTTGGCACTGGTGCGTGCGCGCGTGGCGGTTGTGCCGCAAAACCTGCTGGCGCGGGTGTTGTTGGTGCTGTTCATCCTGTCACCCGCATTGACCGTGTTCACCAATACCGAACCTTTGCGCTTCGGGCTGGTCACGTCGGATTACACGACATGGATGGGCATATACGCGCCCGCGAACGCGACCATACCGGGGCTGCGGTTGTACGACTCGCTGTCGGTGGTTGTGGCGCAGATCATTTTCATGCTGCCCTTCTTCCTGGCGCGCAGCCTTCTGGCGCAGGAACGCGCGCTGGCGGAATTGCCGCGCGCGCTGGTGGTGGCCGGGCTGATCTATTCGGCCCCGATCCTGATTGAAAACGCCATCGGGCCGGAACTGCACCGCATGGTTTATGGCTTCATACAGCACGATTACGGGCAAGCGATCCGCTTTGGCGGGTTCCGGCCCTATGCGTTCATGCCGCACGGGCTGTGGGTGGCGTTCTTTGCCATGATGTGCTTCGCCTCTGCGCTGTTGCAGGCGCGGCAGGCGGGCCCCGAGGAGCGCACGCGCGCCGTGATGATCGCGGTCTGGCTCGGCCTGATGCTGGTTCTGTGCCGCAGCGTCGGCCCCTTGGCGCTTGCGCTGGTGGTTGCGCCGCTGGTCCTGTTTTTCGGCCCGCGCATGCAATTGCGCATCTCGGCGCTGATGGCACTGGTCGCGATGGCCTATCCTTTGCTGCGCGGGTCGGGCATCGTGCCGGCCGAAGCTTTGGTGCGCTCGATCGCAGGGCTGAACCCTGACCGCGCCGAATCCCTTGGCTATCGGTTCCTGAACGAGGACATGCTGCTGGAGCGCGCCGCCGACAAGCCCCTGTTCGGCTGGGGGGCCTGGGGCCGCAACCTGGTCTACGACCCCGAAACCGGAGAGGCGCTGACCATATCCGACGGTCAATGGATCATCACCATCGGGCAGTCGGGCTGGCTGGGCTACATCGCCACCTTCGGGTTGCTGTGTCTGCCGATCTTCGCGCTCTGGTGGCAGTACCGGCGCGTGCCGAATGCGCAGATCCCGGCGCAGGTCGGGCTATTGGCGCTGATCCTTGGCACGAACCTTGTGGACCTGTTGCCCAATGCCACGCTTATTCCGTTCACATGGTTGCTGGCAGGCGCACTACTGGGCCATGCCGAATTGCAGTCCGACCGCGCGCGCGCCACGCGGCTGGACAGGTTGCGCCAGTCCAGCACCCGCCGCACCCTTCTGGCCACAGCGCAGCCGCGTCACGGACCGGACCGTTTTCATCCCGAGCAGGATCAATTGTCATGAGTAGCGAGCCGATTTCCAATGAGAATGACATCGCCATCATCGGCATGGCCGCGCATCTGCCCGGCGCCGCGTCGGTGGCAGAGTTCCGGGACAATCTGCGCGACGGGCGGTCATCCATCCGGCGGCTGAGCGAGCAAGAACTGCTGGACGCGGGCGAATCCGCCGCGATGCTGCGCAAGCCGAATTACGTGCCCTACGCCGCGCCGCTGGACGGGTTCGCAGACTTCGACCCCGACCTGTTCGGCTTTTCCCCGAAAGAGGCCGCGATCCTCGACCCCCAGCACCGCCAGTTCCTGGAAGTGGCCTGGGAAGCATTCGAGAATGCAGGCCACCCGCCGCGCGGCGAAAAGGGCACCGTGGGCGTGTTTTCCGGCTGCGGCATGGGCAGTTATTTCTACTTCAACATCTGCTCGAACCCGCATCTGGTCGATGACGTGGGCATGTTCCTGCTGCGCCATACCGGCAATGACAAGGATTTCCTGACAACCCGCGTCAGCCATATCCTTGACCTGCACGGCCCGTCGGTGAACGTGCAGACGGCATGCTCAACCTCGCTTGTGGCGGTGCATTACGCGGTCAACGCGCTGCTGACGGGTGAATGCGACATGGCGCTGGCGGGCGGCGTGACGATCGAGCTGCCCCAAGGGCGCGGCTACCTGCATAAAGAAAACGAGATTTTGTCGCCCGATGGGGAATGCCACGCCTTCGACCATCGCGCCCAAGGCACGGTGTTCGGCTCCGGCGCGGGGGCCGTGGTGCTGCGGCGGCTGGCCGATGCCGTGGCCGATGGCGACCGGATCATCGCCGTCGTCAAGGGCACCGCCATAAACAACGATGGCGCGCAGAAAGCGGGCTACCTGGCCCCGTCGGTCGAAGGGCAGGCCGCCGCGATTGCCGACGCGCACCAGATCGCGGGCATCCCGTCAGACAGCATTTCCTACGTCGAATGCCACGGCACCGGCACCTATCTGGGCGACCCGATAGAGGTCGCCGCCCTGACCGAGGCGTTCAACAGCGAAAAGACCGGGTTCTGCCGCATCGGGTCGGTCAAGACCAATATCGGCCATCTGGACACGGCGGCGGGTGTGGCCAGCCTTATCAAGGTGGCCAGCGCGCTTCAGCACCGCGAATTGCCGCCCTCGCTGGGATACGAGGCGCCGAACCCCGCGATAGATTTCGAGAATTCGCCCTTCGTCGTGAATGACCAACTGACCCAATGGCAGGCGAATGGCCCCTTGCGCGCGGGCGTCAACAGCCTTGGCGTGGGCGGCACCAATGCGCATGTCGTGCTGGAAGAAGCGCCCGCGCGCGGTGCGTCGGATGACAGCGACTGGCCCTTCCAGATACTCACTTTGTCGGCCAAATCGAAAGCCGCGCTTGGCGCAAATGCCCAGCGCTTGGCCGGTCATCTGCGCGCGCATCCCGACCAGCCCTTGGCCGATGTCGCCTTTACCCTGAAGCAAGGGCGCACCGCGCTGGACCAGCGCCGCGTCGTCGTGGCCGAGACCCATGCAGAGGCCGCCGACCTGCTGGAGCAGGACCACCCGCGCCGCGTGTTCACCCATACCGCGCTCGACCGGCCCGACATGTGCTTCATGTTCCCCGGCGGCGGCGCGCAATATGCGGGCATGGCGCGGGAATTGTATGAAACCGAACCGGTTTTTGCCGAATGGATGGACCGGGGGTTGGACCACCTGCAACCCAAGCTGGATTACGACATCCGCGCGTTGTGGCTGCCGGAAAAGGGGTCCGAGGCGGCGGCGAACGCCGCGCTAACCCGTCCCTCGGTGCAACTGCCGCTTATCATGATAACCGAATACGCGCTGGCGCAGATGTTCATGGGCTGGGGGGTGGAACCGGAGGTTCTGGTCGGCCATTCCATGGGCGAAAACACCGCCGCGTGCTTGGCAGGCGTCATGTCGTTCGAGGATTGCATCGGCCTTGTCCATCTGCGCGGGCAGTTGTTCGACACGGTGCCCGCCGGTGGCATGCTCTCGGTCCCGCTGTCGCTGGAGGCGCTGCGCCCCTATCTGGATGATGACCACGATATCGCATCCATCAACGCGCCGGAGCTGACCGTCATTTCCGGCCCGCAAGCCGCGCTGGACCGGCTGCAAACCAAGCTGGCAGGTGATGAGGTCGAGGCCACGCGCGTCGCCATCGACATTGCCGCGCATAGCCGGATGCTGGACCCGATCCTCACAGATTTCGGCGATTACCTGCGGTCCATCCCGCTGCACGCGCCGCGTATTCCCATCATCTCGAACCGCACCGGACAAGAGCTGACAGATGCACAGGCGACCGACCCCGAGTATTGGGTCCAGCATCTGCGCAATACCGTGCGCTTTGCCGACTGCATCGGCGCGCTGGCCCAGACCCCGAACCGCATTTACCTAGAGATGGGTCCGGGCAAGGCGTTGTCGTCGCTCGCGCGGATGCATGGCGCGGTGCCGGGCCAGCAAGTGCTGGCGGCCCTGCGCCACCCGGACGAAGTGATCGCGGATGACCTGTATCACTTGGGCGTTCTGGCGCGCATCTGGGCGCTGGGCGGCAGCTTCGATTGGGCGCAAATCTGGGGCGAGGCCAAGCGCCACCGCGTGGAACTGCCGACCTACGCCTTCCAACGCGCGCGCTATTTCATCGAACCGGGCCAGACC
>JAAAPG010000138.1 GCA_009908405.1 Alphaproteobacteria bacterium
GGGGTATGGCAACCATGGCCGTGGGCAATATCTACGAGGCCGACCACGCCAATTCCATCCTGCTGGCGGGCCGGGCTGACCTGGTCGCGGTGGGCCGCCCGCATCTGGCCAACCCGGCCTGGACATTGCATGAAGCCGCCCGCATTGGTGATCGGGCCGCCCCGGACTGGCCCTTGCCCTACCTGGCCGGGCGCGACCAGATGTGGCGGCTGGCCGACCGCGACACGGAAACCCTGCGCGCATGAGCGTGGCGGGCCGTCATATCGTCGTCACCGGCGGCGGCACCGGCGTGGGGCGCGCGCTGGCGCTGGCCTTTGCCCATGCGGGCGCGCGCGTGACCATCATGGGTCGCCGCGAAGCGCCGCTGCGCGAGATGGCCAAGCAACACCGCGAAATCGGCTATGTGACCTGCGACGTGACGGACCGGGCCTCGGTGCAGGCGGCGTTCACCCAGGCGCGGGGCCTGAATGGCGCGGTCACGGTGGCGGTGGCCAATGCCGGGGCCGCAGACAGCGTGCCGTTTTCGCGCATGACGCCCGACCATCTGGCCGACATGATGGCGGTCAACCTGGGCGGCGTGGTCAACACGTGGCAAGCCGCGCTCGACGGGATGAAGGCCGACGGCTGGGGGCGCTGCATCGCCATCGCCTCGACGGCCGGGCTGAAGGGCTATGCCTATGTCAGCGCCTATGCGGCGGCGAAACACGCCGTCGTGGGCCTGACCCGGTCGTTGGCGCTGGAACTTGGGCAAAGCGGTGTGACCGCGAATGCCATTTGCCCCGGCTTTATAGAAACCCCGTTGTTGGAACGGTCGGTGGACAAGATTGTCCAGAAAACCGGTCTAAGCGCGGACGACGCCCGCGCCAGCCTGATTGCCGGTAACCCGCAAAAACGCTTCATCCAGCCCGACGAAGTGGCGGGCGCGGCACTGTGGCTGTGTTCGGACGCGGCGGCGTCGGTCAATGGGCACGCCCTGAGCCTGTCGGGGGGCGAAATATGAGCCAGACACAAAACCATCCCGGCCCCGAACCGCTGTCGAAAGACCGCCTGCGCCTGTGGCTGCGGTTGCTGAAAGTGACCGGCCATGTCGAAGGCGAGCTGCGCCGCCGCCTGCGCGCGGAACATGCCAGCACCTTGCCGCGTTTCGACGTGATGGCGGCGCTGGCCCGTCACCCCAAGGGGCTGCGGATGAGCGAATTGTCCGAATTCCTGCGCGTCTCGAACGGGAACGTGAC
Source organism: Alphaproteobacteria bacterium (assembly GCA_009908405.1). Taxonomy (GTDB): domain Bacteria; phylum Pseudomonadota; class Alphaproteobacteria; order Rhodobacterales; family Rhodobacteraceae; genus Roseinatronobacter. The sequence continues at coordinate 1,236 of JAAAPG010000138.1, forward strand.
GGGCATTGTCGACCGGCTGACCGAAGAAGGGCTGGCGCTGCGTGTCGCCGTCGAGGGCGACCGGCGCGCGCAATTGGCCCGGCTGACGCCTGCGGGCGAAGCGGCCTTTGCCCAGCTTGCCGCCGCGCATGAATCTTGGGTGAACGAACTGCTTGGCGCGCTGGACGCTCCCATGCTGGAACAAGCGTTCGACCTGCTGACCCACATAGAAACACGCGAAAAGGACCGGCCATGACCGACGCGCCGCAACATTTCCTGTGCGAGGTGACGGACGGGATCGCCCGGCTGCGCCTGAACCGCCCCGAGCGCAAGAACCCGCTGACCTTCGACAGCTATGCCGAATTGCGCGACTGGTTCCGCGCGCTGCCTTACCGCGACGATGTGCACGCCGTGGTGATCCTGCCCAATGGCGGCAATTTCAGTTCCGGCGGCGATGTGCATGACATTATCGGCCCGCTGACCCGCATGGGCATGAAAGAGCTTCTGGCCTTCACCCGCATGACCGGCGATCTGGTGAAAGCGATGCTGGCCTGTCAAAAGCCGATTATCGCGGGGGTGGACGGGGTTTGCGCGGGCGCGGGCGCGATCATGGCCATGGCGAGCGATCTGCGCATCGGCACACCGACCACCAAGGTCGCGTTCCTGTTCAACCGCGTGGGGCTTGCAGGCTGCGACATGGGCGCCTGCGCCATGCTGCCGCGCCTGATCGGGCAGGGCCGCGCGGCGGAACTGCTGTATCTGGGGCGGTCCATGTCGGCGGATGAAGGGCTGAATTGGGGCTTTTTCAACAAGTTGAGCGACGATCTTGAAGCAGATTGCCTGGATTGGGCCGCGCGCATTGCCGCCGGTCCCACCTTTGCCAACGCCATGACCAAGACCATGCTGGCGCAGGAATGGTCCATGTCGCTGGAACAGGCGATCGAAGCGGAAGCGCAGGCGCAGGCGATCTGCATGCAGGGCAATGATTTCACCCGCGCCTATGAGGCTTTCGCCGCCAAGCGCAAACCCGTGTTCGAGGGGGATTGATGGCGGATCGCAGCTTCCTTGACTGGCCGTTTTTCGAGCCGCACCACCGCGATTTCGCGGCCCGGCTGGACGATTGGGCGGCGGGTGCGCTGGCGCATATAGACCACGACGACACCGACGCCGCGTGCCGGGGGCTTGTGCGTGCGCTGGGGCAGGGTGGCTGGTTGCAGCCTACGGCGTCCGAAGCGGGCGTGCTTGATCTGCGCGCCTTGTGTCTTGCGCGCGAAACGCTGGCCCGTCACGATGGCCTGGCCGATTTCGCCTTTGCCATGCAGGGGCTGGGGACCGGGGCGATCACCCTGTTCGGCACCGATGCGCAGAAAGCCCAATGGCTGCCGCGCACCCGCGCGGGCGAAGCGATTGCCGCTTTCGCGCTGACCGAACCGGGGTCCGGGTCTGACGTGGCAAATGGCACATTGTCGGCCACGCGCGACGGGGATGACTATATCCTGAACGGCGAAAAGACATGGATCTCCAATGGCGGGATCGCCGATGTCTACACGCTTTTTGCGCGGACGGGCGACGCACCGGGCGCGCGGGGGCTGTCTGCCTTCATCATCACGCCCGACATGCCGGGCTTTGCCGTGGCCGAACGGCTGCACAGCATCGCGCCGCACCCCTTGGCCACGCTGCGCCTGACAGATTGCCGCGTGCCTGCCAGCGCCATGATCGGCGCGCCGGGGCAGGGGTTCAAGATTGCCATGTCGGTGCTGGACGTGTTCCGCACCAGTGTTGCCGCGGCCGCCTTGGGCTTTGCCCGCCGCGCGCTGGACGAGGCTTTGACCCGCGTGACCAGCCGCCATGTGCAGGGTGCGCCGTTGATCGACCTGCAAATGGTGCAAGGCCACATTGCCGATATGGCGCTGGACGTGGACGCAAGCGCCCTGCTGACCTACCGCGCGGCCTGGACCAAGGACATGGGCGCGCCGCGTGTCACGCGCGAAGCAGCGATGGCCAAGCTATACGCCACCGAATCCGCGCAGCAGGTCATTGACCGCGCCGTGCAACTGCATGGCGGCGACGGGGTGCGCAGCGGCGTGACGGTGGAGCGGCTCTATCGTGAAATCCGGGCGCTGCGGATTTACGAGGGTGCGAGCGACGTGCAGCGCGTGATTATCGCGCGGCAAGCGGTGGAGGGGCATCATGACTGACCCTTATGACCCCCCCTATGATCCAGCCCGCGAGGGCGCGCAAATGGCGTTTGACGGGCGCATGTCCTATGCCGATTATCTGGGGCTGGACAAGGTTCTGTCCGCGCAGGCCCCGATTTCGGACGCGCATGACGAATTGCTGTTCATCATCCAGCACCAGACATCCGAGCTGTGGATGAAGCTGATGCTGTCCGAACTGGACGCCGCGCGCACCCATCTGGCCGCCGATCAGCTTGCGCCCGCGCTGAAGATGCTGGCGCGGGTGGCGCGGATCATGGAGCAGCTCAATTCCGCATGGGACGTGCTGCGCACCATGACACCGTCGGATTACACCCGCTTCCGGGAAAGCCTGGGGCAGTCGAGCGGGTTCCAGTCCTGGCAATACCGGATGATCGAATACCGGCTGGGCAATCGCAACCCGGCAATGATGCGCCCACATGCCCATGTCCCCGCCGTGCACGCGGCGTTGCAGGCGGAACTGGCGCAACCATGCCTGTATCAGACGGTTCTGGGCGTGGCCTTGCGGATGGGGCACACGCTGCCCGAAACGGTGCTGACCCCGCGCCAGACGCCAACCCCGGCCATGCCCGAGGTGCAGGCGCTTTGGGCCAAGGTCTATCGCGACCCGGCGGCGCATTGGGCGCTGTACGAGTTGGCCGAAAAGCTGGTCGATCTGGAAGATTACTTCCGCCGCTGGCGGTTCAACCATGTCACCACGGTCGAACGCGTGATCGGGCTGAAACACGGCACCGGCGGCACCGGTGGCACCAGCTATTTGCGCCGCATGCTGGACGTGGTGCTGTTTCCCGAATTGTGGAATGTAAGGACAGAGCTATGAGCGACCTGCGCCGATCCGCCCATCACGACAGCTTCACCCGCGACGCGCTGCCGCCACGCGACCAGTGGCCTGACTTGCTTCTGGACGGGTTCGACTATCCCGACCGGCTGAACGCCGCAGTGGAGCTGACCGATGCCATGGTCGCGCGGGGCTTTGGCGATCATACTGCGCTGGTCGGCAACGGGCGGCAGCGCACTTACAAGGAATTGGCCGACTGGACCAACCGTCTGGCGCATGTGCTGGTGGATGATCTGGGCATAAAGCCCGGCAATCGGGTGATGATCCGGTCCGCCAATAACCCCGCCATGGTCGCTTGCTGGCTGGCCGCGACCAAGGCGGGCGCGGTGGTGGTCAACACCATGCCCATGCTGCGCGCGGGCGAGTTGGCGAAATATGTGGACAAGGCCGAAATTGAATTCGCGTTGTGCGACACGCGGTTGATGGATGACATGACGACCTGTGCCAAGGCCAGCCGGTTCCTGAAAACCGTGGTGGGGTTTGACGGAACATCCAACCACGATGCCGAACTGGACCGCATGGCGCTGGAAAAACCCGTGCGGTTCACGGCGGTGGACACGGCGCAAGACGACGTGGCGCTGCTGGGCTTTACATCCGGGTCCACCGGGGAGCCGAAAGCCACGATGCATTTTCACCGCGATATCCTGTTGATCGCCGATGCCTATGCGCGCGACGTGTTGCAGGTCACGCCGGATGATGTGTTCGTCGGCTCTCCGCCGCTTGCGTTCACTTTCGGGCTGGGGGGCTTGGCTGTTTTTCCACTTCGGTTCGGGGCGTCCGCGGTGCTGCTCGAAAATGCCTCGCCCCCGAACCTGATAGAGATCATCACCCGCTACCGCGCCACCATCTGCTTTACCGCGCCCACGGCCTACCGCGTCATGCTGCGCGCCATGGCCGACGGGGCGGACCTGTCCAGCCTGCGCATTGCCGTGTCGGCGGGCGAAACCCTGCCCGCGCCGGTCTATGACGATTGGTTGCGCGCCACCGGCAAGCCGATGCTGGACGGGATCGGGGCCACGGAAATGCTGCATATCTTCCTGTCGAACCGGCTGACCGACCACCGCCCGGCCTGCACCGGCAAGCCCGTGACCGGCTATGAAGCCCGCGTGGTGGATGACAAGGGCACCCCCGTGCCCCCCGGCACGATGGGGCGGCTGGCGGTGCGCGGCCCGACCGGGTGCCGCTACCTGGATGACACTCGACAGGCCAAGTATGTGCAGCATGGCTGGAACATAACCGGCGACAGTTTCGTGATGGACGAAGACGGCTATTTCCATTTCGCCGCGCGCAATGACGACATTATCCTGTCGGCGGGTTACAACATTGCCGGGCCAGAGGTGGAAGCCGCGCTGCTGGCGCATGACAGCGTGGCCGAATGCGCCGTCATCGGCGCGCCCGACCCCGAGCGCGGCGCGCTGGTCGAAGCGCATGTCGTGCTGGCCGAAGGGCACGCCCCCGGCCCGGACATGGCCCGCGCGCTGCAAGAGCATGTCAAGGCCACCATCGCGCCCTTCAAATACCCGCGCAGCATTGTCTTTGCCGACAGCCTGCCCAAAACCCCCACGGGCAAGATTCAACGCTTTCGCATAGCGCCCGTGCATGGCGCGACGCGGAAGGACCGATGAAGGATTGACCGCCACGCGAAACACGCCGCAATCTGCACGAACCACAACAGGGAGACGACAAAAATGAAAAAACTGCTTTTGACAACCGCATTGGCCGCACTGGCCACGAGCGCACAAGCTGAAGTGAAGGTCGGCATGATTACCACGCTGTCGGGCGGTGGGGCCGGGCTTGGTCTGGACGTGCGCGACGGGTTCCGGCTGGCGCTGGCGCAAGCGGGCCGTGACGATATCGAACTGGTGGTCGAGGACGACCAGCAAAAGCCCGATATCGCGGTGCAGGTCGCCGACAAGATGATCCAGTCCGAACGCGTCGACGTGATGACCGGCATCATCTTTTCGAACCTTGCCATGGCGGTGATCCCCTCGGCGGTCAACCAGGGCGTGGTTTACCTGTCGCCCAATGCCGGGCCGTCGCAATTGGCCGGGCGCGGCTGCCATCCGAACTATTTCAACGTGGCGTGGCAGAATGACAACCTGCACGAAGCGGCGGGGGCCTATGCCAACAGCGCGGGTTACGCCAACAGCTTCATCATGGCGCCGAACTACCCGGCGGGCCAGGACGCGCTGACGGGCTACAAGCGCATGTACGAAGGCGAATTGGCAGGCGAGATCTACACCCAGCTTGGGCAGACCGATTACGCGGCAGAGATCGCACAGATCCGGGCGTCGGGCGCCGATAGCGTGTTCTTCTTCCTGCCCGGCGGGATGGGGATTTCGTTCCTGAAGCAATATGCCGATAGCGGCGTGGATATCCCGGTGGTCGGCCCCGCGTTCAGCTTCGACCAAGGCATCTTGCAGGCGGTGGGCGAAGCGGCGCTTGGCGTGGTCAACACCGCGCAATGGTCGAAGGATATCGACATTCCCGTGAACACTGCCTTCGTCGAAAGCTTCACCGCCGAATACGGCCGCTTGCCCTCGCTTTATGCCAGCCAGGGGTTCGACACGGCGAACCTGCTGATCTCGGCGCTGGACAAGGCCGACCCGTCGGACAATGACGCTTTCCGCGCCGCCTTGCGCGAGGCGGATTTCGACAGCACCCGCGGCGAATTCCGCTTCGGGCCCAACCAGCACCCGATCCAGAGCATCTATGCCCGCGAGGTCATCCAGGAAGGGGACGTGTTCACCAACCGCATCATCGGTGTCGCACTGGAAGATCATGCCGACGCCTACGCGGCAGAGTGCCAGATGCCATAACCCAATCGCGGTGGGGCCACGCGCCCTGCCGCCCCTTGTGCCGGGATTGCCCGAATGTCCACCATCCTTGTCATCGAACAGGTCTTAAACGGCCTGCAATCCGGGGTCATGCTGTTCCTGATGGCGGCGGGCCTGACGCTGATTTTCGGCGTCATGGGGCTGATAAACCTTGCCCATGGGTCGCTTTACATGGTGGGCGCTTTTGCGGCGGCAGCCGTGGCCGGCGCAACAGGCTCATTCCTTCTGGCGCTGCTGGCCGCGCTGGCGGCGGCGGCGGCGGCGGGCGTTCTGGTGGAAACTCTGGTCATTCGCCGCCTCTATGCCGCCGACCATCTGGACCAGGTACTGGCGACCTTCGCGTTGATCCTGATCTTTTCCGAAGGCACGCGGCTGATCTTCGGGTCATTCCCGCTTTACCTGGACATTCCGGATTGGCTCTCCGGCCCCGTCACGCTGCCCGGCGGCATTGAATACCCGCTGTATCGCTTGGCACTGATTGGCGCGGGGCTGGCGGTCGCCTTGGCGCTGTGGCTGCTGATCGAGCGCACGCGCATCGGCATCCAGATCCGCGCAGGCGAGAATGACCGCGAGATGATCGCCGCGCTTGGGGTCGATATATCAAGGCTTTACACGCTGGTCTTCGCGTTGGGCGCGGCGCTTGCGGGGCTGGCGGGCGCGCTGGTCGGCGCGATCCAGTCGGTGCAGGTGGGCATGGGTGAACCCGTGCTGATCCTGGCATTCGTCACCATCGTGATCGGCGGGATCGGGTCGATCAAGGGGGCCTTCGTGGGGGCCATATTGGTTGGCCTGACGCAAACGCTGGGCAGCGTGTTCCTGCCGGTGCTGTTTCGCGTGTTCATGGACCCGTCGGCGGCGATGTCGTTGGGCGCATCGCTGGCCAACATGGCGGTTTATATCCTGATGAGCCTTGTGCTGATCTTCCGCCCCACCGGCCTGATGGGGGCACGCGCATGATCCGCGAACGTTATTTGAACGTGCTTGTGCTGGCCGGGCTGCTGGCCGTGCCGCTTTGGGCGCTGGTGGTGGATGAGCCGTTCACGATTACGCTGGCCACCCGCGCGGCCATTCTGGCGCTGGCCGCCGTGGGGCTGAACATCGCGCTGGGATGGGGTGGGCTGGTCAGCTTTGGCCATGCCGCGTTTTTCGGAATTGGCGGCTACAGCATGGGGATCCTGGCGTTCCATGCGCAGAATTACATACCGCTGGACATGGGGGTCATGGTGCTGGACGGCACGAAATCCATGCCCGTCATCTGGTTGGTGGCCATGGTCACATCCGCGCTTGCCGCGCTGCTGATCGGGCTGCTCAGCCTGCGCACAAGCGGGGTGTATTTCATCATGATAACGCTCGCCTTCGCGCAGATGTTCTATTATTTCGCCATTTCATGGGCGCGCTATGGCGGCGAGGACGGGATTTCCATCTATATCCGCAACGATTTTCCAGG
>JAAAPG010000141.1 GCA_009908405.1 Alphaproteobacteria bacterium
GCCGCCGCCATCACGCCCGCCCAGCAGCGTCAATTCGCCCTTGTAAGGGCGCAGTACCACTTCGGTGGAGTACCGGTCGGCACCGGACTGGTCCTGCCACTTGCGGGTTTCAAGCTGGCCTTCGATATACACGTTGGACCCTTTGCGCAGGTATTGCTCGGCGATCCGCACCAGCGGTTCCGCGAATATCGCGACGCGGTGCCATTCGGTCTTTTCGCGCTGCTCGCCCGATTGCTTGTCGCGCCAGCGCTCGGACGTGGCAATGTTCAGGTTGCACACCTTGCCACCGTTCTGGAAACTGCGCACTTCCGGGTCACGTCCCAGATTGCCAACGATAATGACCTTGTTGACCGAGCCTGCCATGTGTTTTCGTCCTTCGAATTGATGCCGTGCGCGCCGCGCTATCCTTGCGCGACATGGTAAAGATAGGGTGAACAGGCGCAAGCGGTTTTCTTATTCAATCGAACAAGCTATCATGCGGTCAAGTACGGGGGGCGTGATGCGATTTCTTGTTGTTTGCACCGTTGGTCTGGGTCTGGACCTGTTTGCCGCTGGCGCGCAGGCGCAGGGGTTGAACCTGTCATCCAATGGCAACGTGTCCGGCAGTCCTCTGGACCGGATCAAGAGCGCCAGCCGTGTCATCGACGGGCGGTTGTCGGAGCAATACTCGGCCTCTGTCCGCTTGCTGCCGAACCACGAAGAGGAGGACGCCGCGCGCAGCTCCCTGATCCCGCGTTACACCGGCCCGCAATCCAGCGAATACGTGCAGCTTGCGCGGGTCGCCGCCCGCAACCAGGATGTGCCAGAGGATTTGTTCCTGCGCCTTGTGCACCAGGAAAGCCGCTGGAATTCGGGGGCCGTGTCGCACAAGGGGGCCATCGGGCTGGCGCAGCTTATGCCGGAAACCGCGAAATTGCTGCGCGTGGACCCGAATGATCCGGGCCAGAACCTGGAAGGCGGCGCGCGCTACTTGCGCATGATGTATGAGCGTTTCGGGTCATGGCGACTGGCGCTGGCGGCCTATAACGCCGGTCCCGGCGCGGTCGAGGCGCATGACGGCATCCCCCCCTTCAAGGAAACCCGCGATTACGTCACGATCATTCTGGGTGCTGGCTGAGGGTTGCAACCCCGCGCTCGCGCTGCGCATCATGGCGCAAAAGAGCGGAGTGGACATGACCAAACTTGACACCGATTTCGTGCGCGCGCGGTTCCCGGCCTTTGACGCGCCGGAATTGCAAGGGCAGGTGTTTTTCGAGAATGCAGGCGGGTCTTACACCTGCCAGCCCGTCATCGACCGGCTGACGCGGTTCTATCACAGCCGCAAGGTGCAGCCCTATGGCGCGTATCGCGCGTCCGAACTGGCCGGGGCAGAGATGGACGAGGCCCGCGCCCGACTGGCGGCGTTGATGGGGGTGGCGACAGAGCAGCTCAGCTTCGGGTCATCCACCAGCGCGAATACCTATGTTCTGACGCAGGCGTTTGCCGAGAAATTGGAACCGGGCGACGCGATCATCGTCACCGACCAGGACCATGAGGCCAACACCGGCCCGTGGCGACGGCTGGCCGCGCGCGGGGTCGAAGTGCGCGAATGGCGGATCGACCGCGACACCGGGCATCTGGACCCCGCCGCGCTTTGGGCGCTGGTCGACGCGCGGGTCAAGCTGGTGGCCTTTCCGCATTGCTCCAACGTGGTGGGCGAAGTGAACCCGGTGGCCGAGATCTGCGCGGAACTGCGCAAGGCGGGTATCTGGTCGGCGGTCGATGGCGTGTCCTACGCGCCGCATGGCTTGCCCGACCTTGGCGCGCTGGGCGCCGATATCTACCTGTTTTCGGCCTATAAAACCTACGGGCCGCATCAGGGGCTGATGGTGCTCTCGCCCGAATTGGCCGATTGGCTGCCCAACCAGGCGCATTATTTCAACGGGGACGTGCCTTACAAACGCTTCACCCCAGCCGGGCCAGACCACGCGCAGGTCGCCGCCTGCGCGGGCATGGCCGACTACTTCGACGCGCTTCATGCCCATCATTTCGGCGCGACCGGTGCCACCCCCGCCGCGCGCATGGCCGCCGTGCATGACCTGATGCGCGCGCATGAAACCGCGCTGCTGCAACCGCTGCTGGATGACTTGCGCGGGCGCAATGATGTTCGGGTTCTTGGCCCGACCGTGGCCGCCGACCGCGCGCCCACGGTGGCGCTTGTGCATGACCGCCCCGGTGCCGACCTGGCCCGTGCGCTGGCCGGGCATGGCATCATGGTGGGCGGCGGTAGTTTCTATGCCAACCGGGCGTTGCAAGGGCAGGGCGTTGATCCCGCGCATGGGGTGTTGCGGCTGTCTTTCGTGCATTACACGACCGTGTCAGACCTTGACCGCCTGCGCGCGGCCCTAGATGACGTTTTGTGAAATTGCGACAGGCAGCGATGTGACCGACGCGACCCCGATCCTTTTGTGGCTGCGCCGTGATTTGCGGCTCAGCGACCACCCGGCCCTGCACGATGCGTGCGCGTCGGGCCAGCCGGTGATCCCGGTGTTCATCCATGATGATGACGTTGCGGGGCTTGGCGCGGCCCCGAAATGGCGACTGGGGCTGGCGCTGGATCACTTTGCGCACCAGCTTGAAGAAAAAGGGTCACGCCTGATCCTGCGCCGCGGCCCGGCGCTGGAGGTGCTGCGCAAGCTTGTGGCCGAAACCGGCGCGCGCCGCGTGGTCTGGACGCGCGGCTACGCGCCCGGCCAGATCGCCCGCGACACGGATGTGAAAGCGGCACTGAAAGCCGACGGGTTGGAGGCGCGAAGCTTCCCTGGTCATTTGCTGTTCGAGCCTTGGGACGTCGCCACCAAGGATGGCGGGTTCTACAAGGTTTACACGCCCATGTGGCGCGCGGTGCGCGACCGCGATGTGGCCGCGCCGCTGCCCGCGCCGTCGCGCATCCCCGCGCCCGACAGTTGGCCCGCCAGCGACCGGCTGGAAGATTGGCAAATGGGCCGCGCCATGGATCGGGGTGCCGCTGTTGTGGCCCACCATATCCATGTGGGCGAGGACGCGGCGCGCGGACGTCTGGGCGCGTTCCTGTCGCACCGGGTGGCGCGCTACAAAGCCGAACGCGACCGGCTGGATATGGACGCCTGTTCCGGCCTGTCGGAAAACCTGACCTATGGCGAAATCAGCCCGCGCACCATCTGGCACGCGGGGTGGCGGGCCTTGCACGACGGGACTGCGCAGGCCGAGGATTTCCTGAAGGAACTCGTCTGGCGCGAATTCGCCTATCACCTGATCTATCACACCCCGCGCCTGGAAACGGAGAATTGGCGCCCCGAATGGGACGGTTTCCCGTGGCAGGGCGAGGGGGACGCGGTGCAGGCCTGGCGGCAGGGCCGCACGGGCATAGAGGTGGTCGATGCCGCCATGCGCGAGTTGTATGTCACGGGCCGGATGCACAACCGCGCGCGGATGCTGGTGGCCAGCTTCCTGACCAAGCACCTGCTGGTCGACTGGCGGTTGGGGCGCGACTGGTTCGCCGAATGCCTTGTCGACTGGGATCCGGCCTCGAACGCGATGGGCTGGCAATGGGTGGCCGGGTCCGGCCCCGATGCAGCCCCTTATTTCCGCATTTTCAACCCCGACACGCAGGCGCAGAAATTCGACCCGAAAGCGGCCTATCGCAAGACGTGGCTGGCCGAAGCCAGCCGCAACCCGCCCGACACCGCGCTGGATTTTTTCAAGGCCTGCCCGCGCGCCTGGAAACTTTCGCCCGGTGACACACGTCCCATGCCCATCATCGACTTGAAAACCGGGCGCGCGCGGGCGCTGGCGGCCTATCACGACCACAGAGAAAAACAGAAGCAGGAAGACATGGCGCATGGCTGACATCGCATTTCCATCACGCCCGATGGGTGAGATACTGACATCGCTGGACGGGCAGGCCGACCTGCCGCGCTACTTCGCCGCCGCTTACGCGATCGGGCAGAAGCTGAACAAGGGGCGGCTGGATGTGCGCCTGCCCGACGGGCGGGTGTTCCGTCTGCAAGGCAAGCACCCCGGTTACGTGGCTGAAATTCATGTCCATGACCCGGACCTGTTCGGCCGCATGATCCGCGAGGGCGACCTGGGCTTTTCCGACGCCTACCTGGAAGGCGGCTGGACCACGCCCGACCTGCAAGCGCTGATGGACCTGCTGGCCGATGACAACCCCGCGCTGTATGACGAGGTGCTGCCGATGAAAGCGGTCCGCCTTCTGGAGAAGTTCCGCCACTGGCTGCGCCGCAACCACAAGACGCAGGCGCGCAAGAACATCTCGCATCATTACGACCTGGGCAATGACTTCTACAGCCTGTGGCTGGATGACAGCATGACCTATTCCTCGGGCATCTTCACCACGGGCCAGGAAAGCCTGGAAGCCGCGCAGGAAGCCAAATACGCCGCCATGGTGGACCGCATGGGCGTGCAGCCCGGCGATCATGTTCTGGAAATTGGCTGCGGCTGGGGTGGCTTTGCCGAATATGCCGCCGCCAAGCGCGGGCTGAAGGTGACGGGGCTGACGATTTCACAGGCGCAGCACGATTACGCGGTGGACCGCATGGCGCGTTTGGGGCTGTCCGGGCAAGTCGAAATCCGGATGCAGGATTACCGCGACACCCAAGGGCAGTTCGACGGCATCGCCTCTATCGAGATGTTCGAGGCCGTGGGCCAGCGCTACTGGCCAACCTATTTCAACGCGGTGCGCGAGCGGCTGCGCCCCGGCGCGCAAGCGGTGATCCAGATTATCATGGTGCCGGATGCGCGCTTCAAGAATTATAGCAGCAACGTGGATTTCATTCAGAAACACATCTTCCCCGGCGGCATGCTGGGTGCGCCCGGCCCGGTCCGGCGCGTGGCCGAACGCGCGGGGCTGGCCTATGTGGACACGCATGATTTCGGGCAAAGCTATTCCGAAACCCTGCGCCGCTGGCACGAAACGTTTGATGCACGCTGGGGGCAGATTTCCGCCATGGGCTATGACGCGCGGTTCAAGCGGATGTGGGATTTCTACCTGACATCCTGCGCAGCGGCCTTTCGCGGAGGGGCATGCGATGTCACGCAACTGGTGTTGCAACGCCCATAAGCTGCGCTAAACTGGCGGCATTCTTGAGAGGTGCTGCCATGCAAGACGTTGATGACCACCGCGACACGGCCCCGCTGGACAAGTTGACAGAGCCTTTGGGCCTGAGGCTGGTCTATATGCTGATTATTGGCGTCATGCTCAGCTTTGCGCAGTCGGTGCTGATCCTGCTGGCGGTGATCCAGTTCGTGATTATCCTGATCGACAACCGCCAACCCAATGCGCGGCTGGCCGATCTGGGGTGCATGGTCGGCGCATGGGTCGCCAAGGCCGCGCGCTACATGGTCTGCGCGACCGATGCGAAACCCTGGCCCTTCCGCGAGATGGATTGAGCGTTACAGCATCAGGATCGTGGCCAGCCCCAGAAAGGCGAAAAAGCCCACGACATCGGTCACGGTGGTCACGAATGTGCCGGATGCCAGCGCCGGGTCCACGCCAAGACGGTCCAGCAGCGCAGGCAGGCCAATGCCCGACAGCCCCGCCACCACGAGGTTGATGACCATGGCCGCCGCGATCACGCCCGCCAGCATCAGCGAGCCGAACCAGACATAGCCCACCGCGCCCATGACCAGCGCGAAAATGAACCCGTTGGTCAGTCCGACAAGTGTTTCTCGGCGGATCACCCGCCACACGTTCGCGCCGGTCAGGTCGCGCGTGGCCAGCCCGCGCACCGCCACTGCCATCGACTGCGTGCCCGCATTGCCGCCCATCGACGCGACAATCGGCATCAGCACGGCCAGCGCGACCAGCGTTTCGATGGTCGCCTCGAAAATCGCGATGACCAGCGATGCAATGATCGCGGTCACAAGGTTGACCCCCAGCCATGGCATGCGTTGCCACGTGGTTTCCAGCACCCCGTCCGACAGGCTGCCTTCGCCCGCCCCGGCCATGCGCAGCATGTCTTCCTCGTGTTCCTCATCCAGCACCGCCATGGCGTCATCTATGGTGATGACCCCGACCAATCGGCCATCCGTGTCGACCACGGGACCCGAGATCAGGTGATACTGGTTGAACGCATAGGCGACATTGCCTTCTTCCTCGTCCAGCGCGAAGCTGTGAAAACTGTCTTCCAGGATTGACGACAGGGCCGTGTCGCGGTTGGACGACAACAGCCGTCCCAGCGTAACATTGCCGGTCGGCACCCCTTGGGGTGTGACCAGGAACACATGGTAGAACTGGTCGGGGAAATCCTGGCTGGCGCGCATCATGTCGATGGTCTGGCCCACCGTCCAATCCTCTGGCACCGCGACGAATTCGCGTTGCATCAGGCGCCCGGCGGAATATTCCGGGTAGCTCAGCGCCTCGCGCGCGGCATCGCGGTCGGGCGCTTCCAGCGCATCGAGGATCGCGCCACGCTGCGATTCCTCGAGGTCTTCCAGCAGGTCGACCACATCATCCGAGTCCATGTCGCGCACGGCATCGGCCAGCACCTCGGGGCGCAGGTAGCCGACCACCTCGTCGCGGATATTTTCATCCAGTTCGGACAGGATGTCGCCGTCGAACTCTGCCCCATACAGAAGCACCAGCGCCCGGCGCTTGTCCGGCCCGATCTGTTCCAGGATATCGGCAATATCGGCCGGGTGCAGCGGGGCGAACAGGTCGAACAGGCGTTGGGCATCCTGCGCGTCGACCGCTTTCATGACCAGCCTCAGATCGCCCGACTCCGGATCGAAGGCGTCGTCATCGAGAAAGTCGTCTTTCCGATCGTCGCTCATCGGGGCCTCCATCAGCTTGCGGGACAGGCGGGATGTCTACAGGCTTTGGGTGAAAAGTCGACCGGGTTCGGCGGGGATTGATGCGTCATCCGCCGGTGTTGCTGAAAAACACGAAGCTTTGCCCGCGTGATCCGTCGAATGCGGGGTGCGGCGCCTTGCAGGGGGGCAGGCTGCGGCTTAGGTTCGGCAAAACGATTGGAGTATCTCATGTCCCTGACCCTTCGCGCGCATCTGCCTGAACCCGCTTTCGACATCGACCGTCCCAAGGGCGGCCCGGACCTGGGCGACCTGCCGGTGTGGGACTTCTCCGGTCTTTACGCCACCGACGACGCGCCCGAGATCGCGCAGGATTTCGACTGGCTGGACGGTGAATGCGCGCGCTTTGCCGCCGATTACGAAGGCAAGCTGGCCGGGCTGGACGCGGGCGCGCTGCTGGACTGCGTCACCCGGTATGAACGGATTGAACAGGTCGCGGGGCGGCTCATGTCCTATTTCGGGCTGCGCTACTACCAGAACACCACCGACAGCGCCCGCGCCAAGGCCGTGTCCGACGCGCAGGACCGCGTGACCACCGCGACCACGCCGCTCGTGTTCTTTTCGCTGGAACTGAATCGCATTCCCGACGCCGAATTCGATGCCAAGCTGGACGCCAACGCCGAGCTGGCCCGCTACAAGCCGGTCTTCGCGCGGATGCGCGCCATGCGCCCGCACCAATTGTCGGACGAGTTGGAGAAATTCCTGCACGACCAATCCACGGTTGGTGCTGCCGCGTGGAACCGGCTTTTCGATGAAACCATGGCGGGGCTGGAATTTCCGGTCGCGGGCGAAGACGAACCGCTGGGGCTGGAAGCCACGCTCAACCTGCTGACCGATCGTGACCGCACCCGCCGCGAAGCCGCGGCGCGCGCGCTGGCCAACGTGTTCGGGGCGAATATCCGCCTGTTCGCGCGGGTGCATAATACCCTTGCCAAGGAAAAGGACATCGAGGATCGCTGGCGCAAGATGCCCTCGCCGCAGCATGGCCGCCATTTGGCCAACCATGTCGAACCCGAAGTGGTGCAGGCGTTGCGCGATGCCGTGGTCGCCGCCTATCCGAAACTGTCGCACCGCTATTACGCGCTGAAAGCCAAGTGGCTGGGGCTGGACGAATTGCAGGTCTGGGACCGCAACGCACCGCTGCCCACCGCCGCCGAGCGCACCATTGCATGGCCGGACGCGAAAGACATGGTGCTGGATGCCTATGCGGGGTTTTCTCCCAAGCTGGCCGACCTGGCGCAGCCGTTCTTCGAGCGCGGCTGGATCGACGCCGCCGTGACGCCGGGCAAGGCGCCGGGGGCCTTCGCGCACCCGACCGTGACCGATGCGCACCCGTTCGTGATGCTGAACTACCTGGGCAAACCGCGCGACGTGATGACGCTGGCGCATGAACTGGGGCACGGCGTGCACCAGCGTTTGGCCGCGGGGCAGGGGGAGCTCTTGTCTTCCACGCCGCTGACACTGGCCGAAACCGCATCCGTATTCGGCGAGATGCTGACCTTCCGCCGGATGCTGGCCAATGCCGCCACCCCCGAAGAACGCAAGACCCTGCTCGCCGGCAAGGTCGAGGACATGATCAACACCGTCGTGCGGCAGATCGCGTTCTACGATTTCGAATGCAAGCTGCATGACGCACGGCGCGGGGGCGAGTTGACGCCCGATGACATCAACGCGCTGTGG
>JAAAPG010000148.1 GCA_009908405.1 Alphaproteobacteria bacterium
GCCAACACACACACGCAGCTTTTGTTCTTCACCACCGACGGCATGGTCTACAAGCTGAAAACATGGCGCCTGCCCTTGGCCGGGCGCAATGCGCGCGGCAAGGCGATGGTGAACATCCTGCCCATCGCGACCGGGGTCAGCATTGCCGCGATCCTGCCCGTGGAACGCCCGGAAGAGGAATGGGAGAACCTGCAAATCGTCTTCGCCACCTCGGCGGGCGATGTGCGGCGCAACGCGTTGTCGGATTTCACCAATGTCATGCGCAATGGCAAGATCGCGATGAAACTGCCCGAAGCCGTGACGCTGGTGAACGCGCGCATCTGCGACGAGAATGACGATATCATGCTGGTCACGTCCTCGGGCCGGGCCATCCGTTTCCGCTCGACCGATGTGCGGGTGTTCAAGGGCCGCGATTCGACCGGGGTGCGCGGGGTGCGCCTGGGGGACGACGACAGCGTCGTGTCGATGGCCGTGATCCGCCACTTCGAAACCACGCCGGAGGCGCGCGAGGCGTATATCCGCCAGCGCCGCCTGATCGCGGGCGTGACAGAGGATGACGCGGATGACAGCGATGAAGCCGTCGAGGCCGGCCAATTGTCGACCGAACGCTACGCCGAAATGTCCGCCGCCGAGGACTTGCTGCTGACGATCACGGAAAACGGGCTGGGCAAGCTGACCTCCAGCCACGATTACCGCATCACCACGCGCGGCGGGCAAGGCGTGGGCGCGACCGACAAGGCCATGCGCGGCGGCGCGCTGGTGGCGCTGTTCCCGGTCGATTCGACCGATCAGGTCATGCTCGCCACGTCCAAGGGCCAGTCCATCCGCGTGCCGGTCGAAGGCATCCGCTTCCTGCGCCGCACGGGCGGCGGGGTAAAGGTGTTCAACACCGGCGCGGGGGAAAAGGTCGTCTCGGTCGCGCGGATTGCCGAGGCCGGGGACGAAGTCGCGCCCGAGGACGGCTCGGAGGCGTGATCGCGGGGCTGGACGCGCGGCTGGACGATCTGGCCGCGCAAAAGCAGGTCACGACCTACGGCGCGCTGACCGCTGAACTGGGCCTGACCGGCCCCGGTCGCATTGCCCGTCTGACCACCGCGCTGGAAGCGTTGATGGAACACGACACCGCCACGGGCCGCCCCTTGCGCGCGGCGCTTGTGGTCGGGCGCACCGGCGGCGGGTTGCCTGCGCGCGGGTTTTTCGACAAGGCGCAGGCGTTGGGGCATGACATCAGCGACCCGGCGGCCTTTCACCGGCACCAGCTTGACGGCTGCTTCGCCCGCGCCGAGTAGAGCACGTCGCGCAAAGTGGTTCCCGATTTTGCGCAAAAGACATGCGATCATGAAAGGTTAGGATGCAGCGCGTGAATACGAATGATCGCCACGCGCCCTATACTTGCAAATGCTTCAACCCTTGCGTGACATCCGTGCGGATCGCCAGCCTGAGCGCCGCATCATCCCCCGCACGCAACGCTTCCAGGATATGCCGGTGGTGCGGCGGCGGCGTGGTGCGGCGCAGGCGGGTGTAAAGCACGCGCATCGTTGGCCCCAGTTGCAGCCAGACGGTTTCCAGCAGCCCCAGGATCGCCGGGCTTTGCGCGCGCAGATACAGCGTTCGGTGAAATTCCAGGTTGGTGCGGATGTAATTCACCGGCTCCTGCCGGTTCACGGCGCGGGCATTCGCTTCGTTGATCGCATCCATCCGGTCGATCAGCGCCAGATGCGCGCGGCGCAGCGCGCGGCTGCCCAGTTCCGGCTCCAGCAGCGCGCGGATCTGCGCCAGCTCCTCGATCCGGTCATTGCTCAGCTCCGGCGTGGTCACGCGGCCCGAGCCGGACATGCTCAACGCGCCTTCCGCTGACAGGCGTCGCACCGCTTCGCGCGCGGGCGTCATGCTGACCCCGAAGGATTTACCGATGCCGCGCAAGGTCAGCGGATGGCCGGGCGCCAATTCGCCATGCATGATCTGCTGGCGCAAGCCGCGATACACCCGGTCATGCGCCGCCTGGACCGGGGCGTCTGATTGAACAGGCAATAATCGGGGCAAGGTGTCCGGCATGGCGCAGTGTGATCACAATTGGCACGCGGCGTCAATTCAGGCCGCCGGCGTGGATCCTTGGCCATGCGACGAAAGCCTTGGTCGCGCGAACCCGCCAGATCGCTTATGGTGCCCCGATCCAAGGGGGACATTCATCATGGAACTGACCGAAGACCGCACCATAAACGCGCCGCGCGCCACCGTCTGGGCCGCCCTGTTCGACCCGGAGGTGCTGAAAGCCTGCGTGCCCGGCTGCCAGGAATTGACCGGCTCGGCCGAAGAGGGGTTCGCGGCAGTCGTCGTGCAAAAAGTGGGTCCGGTGAAGGCAACCTTCAAAGGGGCCGTGACCATGGCCGACGTGGTGGCCGGCGAAAGCTGCACGCTGGTGGGCGAAGGCAAGGGCGGCGCGGCAGGCTTTGCCAAGGGCGAAGCGCGAGTCGCGTTGCAGGATGCCGAGGACGGCGCCACCACGCTCAGCTACGTGGTCGATGCCAAGGTCGGCGGCAAACTGGCGCAACTGGGCAGCCGCATTGTCGACGGGTTCGCGCGCAAGATGGCGCAGGATTTCTTCACCCGGTTTCAAGAGCAGGTCGAACCGCCCAAGGCCGAGGCGGAGGCGGAGGCGGAGGACGCCGACGAAGGTGACAGCGAACAGACCGAGGACGCGCCCAAGAAAGGCTGGCTGAAGCGCACCTTCAGCTCGTAACGGCACACTTGCTTTAGCCCCCGCATATCGGTAAAGATTTCTTACCAATCTGCGGAGGACCCCATGCCCGTCATCACCAATATAGAGGATCTGCGCAAGATCTACGAACGCCGCGCCCCGCGCATGTTCTACGACTACGCGGAATCGGGCAGTTGGACCGAGCAGACCTTCCGCGAAAACACGTCGGATTTCCGCCATATCCGCTTCAGGCAGCGCGTGGCGGTGGACATGGACAACCGCTCGACCGCCACGAAAATGATCGGCGAAGACGTGTCCATGCCCGTGGCGCTTGCGCCGGTGGGCCTGACCGGCATGCAATCGGCGGATGGCGAGATCAAGGCCGCCCGCGCCGCCGAGAAATTCGGCGTGCCCTTCACGCTCTCGACCATGTCCATCTGCTCCATAGAGGACGTGGCGGCGCACACGACGAAACCCTTCTGGTTCCAGGTCTACACGCTGAAAGATGACGATTTCATGCGCCGCCTGTTCGACCGGGCGCGCGATGCCGGGTGCTCGGCCATCGTCGTCACGGTCGATCTGCAAGTGCTGGGGCAGCGCCACAAGGATATCAAGAACGGCATGTCCGCGCCGCCCAAGCTGACGGTGAAATCCGTCGCCAACATGATGACAAAGGTGCAATGGGGCCTTGGCATGCTGGGCACCAAGCGGCGGTTTTTCGGCAATATCGTCGGCCATGCCAAGGGCGTGAGCGATCCGTCTTCGCTGTCGACCTGGACCGCGGAAGCGTTCGACGTATCGCTCGACTGGGATCGCATCGCGCAATTCAAGAAATGGTGGGGTGGCAAGCTGATCGTCAAGGGCATCATGGATGCCGAGGACGCGCGCCGCGCCGCCGATATCGGGGCCGATGCGATCATCGTGTCGAACCATGGCGGCCGCCAACTGGACGGGGCGGTAAGCTCCATCCGCGCCCTGCCCGCGATCATGGACGCCGTGGGCGACCGGATAGAGGTGCATTTCGACAGCGGCATCCGGTCGGGACAAGACGTGCTCAAGGCCGTGTCGCTTGGCGCCAAGGGCACCTATATCGGCCGCGCCTTTACCTATGGCCTGGGCGCGATGGGCGAAGCGGGCGTGACCCGCGCGCTGGAAGTGATCCACAAGGAGCTTGACGTGTCGATGGCGCTGTGCGGCGAAACCGACATCCACAATGTCGGCCCGCATATCCTGCATGTGCCGCAAGGCTTTGGGGATCCGACCGTCGCGCTCTGAGGACGTCCTTGCCGACCCATGCGTGGGACAAGGTCGGGCCGAAAGCGCAACCGGTGCGCGACAAGCCCCCTTTCCTTCCCCCCGAATCTGCCCTATAGCCAGCGCACTCGCGGCCCGCACCCTTGGAGGCGGGCCGTTTCATATGTGTCACAAAGGATGAACACCATGGCAAAAGAGATCCCGGATCTTGTAGCCGAGGTACGCGCGGGGACAGGCAAGGGGGCCGCCCGTCAAGCTCGTCGTGAGTTTTTCGTACCCGGTATCGTATATGGCGGCGGCACCGATCCGCAGCCCGTCAACTTCAAATACAACTACCTGATCGCCAAGCTGAAAGCCGGACGTTTCATGTCCACGCTGTTCAACTTGAAGGTTGACGGTCAGGAAGATGTGCGTGTCATCTGCCGCGCCGTGCAGCGCGACGTGGTCACGGGCCTGCCCACCCATGTCGACCTGATGCGCCTGCGCCGCACCAGCCGGATCAACCTGTTCATCCATGTCGATTTCCTGAATGCCGACACATGCGTCGGCCTGAAGCGCGGCGGCACGCTGAGCATTGTCCGCCCCGAGGTGGAACTGAACGTGCTGGCCGGCGAGATCCCGGAAAAGCTGGAAGTCGACCTGACCGATTACAAGGTTGGCGATACGATCACGATTTCCGCGATCACGCTGCCCAAGGGCACAAAGCCGACAATCGACCGCGATTTCGTCATCGCCAACATCGCCGCTCCGCGTGCGCTCGCCGCCGCCGACGATAGCGAAGAAGACGCCGATGCCGAGGCTGCGGAGGAGTGATCCTCTGACATGCGTCGAACAGCCAAGGGCGTCCCTCGCGGGGCGCCCTTTTCTTGTGTCAGGTGTTGGCGCGGATGCACTGGACCGAATCGTAAATCTCCAACTCGGGCGGGCCAAGGTAGATCGCGCCGTGATCGCGCACGCCCTTGTGCGATCCGCGGAAATTCTGCGATTTCGCCCAAGCGTCGAACGCCGATTTGTCGCGCCACAGCGTGTGCGACAGGTAGATCGTTGCCTCGTCAGTCGATGCGCCCCGGAACAGGTGGAATTCCACGAACCCGTCCAGCTCGGGCAGCTTGCTCTCGCGGTTTTGCCAAATCTCTTCGAACGCGGCTTCCTGACCGGGCCGCACACGGAACCTGTTGATTGTCAGATACATGGATTGTCCTCTCGCTTTTCCCCACGGTAAGAGACGTCGTCGCAACCCTCAAGCATCGCTTGCGCTTTTCACCGGGCGCGGGCAGGACTATGCTGCGCGGGCGAACAAGGTGAGCGGTGATGAAACTCTTTGCAGGTCTGGGCAATCCGGGCGCGAAATACGCGAATAATCGGCACAATATCGGCTTCATGGCCGTGGATGCGATTGCCGGGGCGCATGGCTTCGCGCCGTGGCGCGCCAAGTTCCAGGGCGAGGTCAGCGAAGGGCGCCTCGGGTCCGAAAAGGTCATCCTGCTGAAACCCCAGACCTTCATGAACCTGTCGGGCCAAGCGGTGGGTGAGGCGATGCGCTTTTACAAACTGGACGTGGCCGACCTGGTCGTGTTCCATGACGAGCTGGACCTGCCCCCCGGCAAGCTGCGCGTCAAGCAAGGTGGCGGGCATGCGGGGCATAACGGGCTGCGCTCGATCCATGCCCATGCCAGCCCCGATTATGCCCGCGTGCGGCTTGGCATCGGGCATCCCGGCCACAAGGACCGCGTTTCCGGCTACGTGCTGGCGGATTTCGCCAAATCCGATCAGGGCTGGCTGGACGACCTGCTGCGCGGCATTGCCGATGGCGCGCCCGCGCTGGCAGAGGGCGACAGCGGCAAGTTCACGAACGCGGTCGGCCTGCGCATGTCTCCGCCCAAAGCCAAGACCGACCCGCAAAAACGCGGGTCAGCGGCCCCGCCCGCTCGGTCGGCTGATGACGAGGACACCCGCAGCCCGCTGCAAAAATTGATGGATCGCTTCAAATGAATTTCCGCGACCATGCCAGGGCACAGGCGGAGGCCTGTGCGCGACTCGGGTCACCCTACACGGCGCGCCTGTTGCGGTTGCTGGCCGACCATCTGCGCCCCGGTCATATCGTGGCCGATCGTTTGCTGGACTGGCCGTCCGACCGGCTGGACCCGGATGCGGTCGCGCTGAGGCTGACCGGCGCGCTGCATTACCTGGTGCTGACCCGGCAGGCCGCGATCCTTGCGCGGTTCTACACCCGCGACGATATTCCCGATGCGCAGCTCTGGCGCAGTCTCGACGCGGTGCTGCGCTTGAACGCGGACGCGATCCTGCCTGTGCTGGACCACGCCCCGCAAACAAACGAAGTGGCCCGCAGCGCGGTGTTCATCGCGGCAGGGCATTGGCTGACCGCGGCCTTCGGTTTGCCCCTGGTGCTGACGGAACTGGGCAGCTGCGCGGGGTTGAACCTGCTTTGGGACCGCTATGCATTGCAGATCGGCGATCAGTCCTTCGGACCGGAAGAGGCCGCGATCACGCTTGCACCGGAGTGGTATGGTCCCCTGCCCCCCAGCGCATCCCCGGTTATCCGCGCGCGGGCAGGCGTGGACCGCAACCCGCTGGACCCGGTTACGGACAAGGACCGCCTGCAAAGCTACATCTGGCCCGACCAGCCCGACCGCATGGAGCGTCAGGCCGCCGCGCTGGACCTGGCCGCAGAGATGCGCGCGCCCATCCACAAAGGCTGCGCCGTTGCCTGGCTGTCAGACCGGTTGTCACGCCCCCAGCCCCAGGCCTGTCACATGGTGTATCACAGCCTGTTCTGGCAGTATCTGGACAGCGCGCAGCAACGCGAGATCATCGACGCGATGGCGCGGGCCCGGCTGCAATCGGACGAACCCCTGGCCCATGTCGCCATGGAAGCAGATGACGAAGGCCCCGGCGCGCGGGTGACGCTGACGCTGTGGCCACAAGGGGCAGAGATCGCCCTCGGTCGTGCCGATTTTCACGGCGCATGGATAGATTGGCAAGCCCCCGACCCGCAAGCATGGACAGAGGTGCTGCGCTGACTATCTGGTTGGAAGGAAAGAAAAGGACAGCCTCGATGCCCCTTGCGAAACTGCCTTCGGTCAATGTGCTGGGCGGCACATTGGAGCCGTGCTCGACCGCGCCCCTGACAGGCTTTTTCCGCAACGGGGCCTGCGATACCTGCGCCGAAGATCATGGCAGCCATACCGTCTGCGCCGTCATGACCGCGGAGTTCCTTGCGCATTCCAAGTATCTGGGCAACGATCTGTCGACACCGCGCCCGGAATTTGCCTTTCCGGGGCTGAAGCCGGGTGACCGTTGGTGCCTGTGCGCCGCGCGGTTTCTACAGGCGCATGAAGAGGGCGTCGCCCCCCAGGTCGCGTTGCGCGCCACGCATGAGCATGCCCTGCAAGTGGTGCCTTTCGATATTCTGCAATCCTACGCGACCGACCTGCCTTAATCCTCGGCCCGGTCAGCACTTCGCGGGGAATCGGCGATCAAATCATCGATGAACAGGCTCATCAATTGCCCGCGCCCGCTGACGCCGGCCTTGCGATAGATCGCATTGGTCTGCGCCTTGACCGTGCCTTCGGATGTTCTTCTGAACCCTGCAATTTCCTGCGTCGAAAACCCCTTTAGCACGAAGAACGCCACATCGCGTTCGGCCGGGGTCAGGCCCCACAGGATGAAATTCTGCTCCAACAGGTCCATGAAGGCCGCAGATGCGCGCTTCAACTGCGCCTCGGCGCGGCCCAGGCGGCGCTGCGACTGGACCAGCAAGGCGCCCGACAACACCAACCCGATCAAAAGCGCCACCGCCGCGCCGATTTCCAGCATTTCACGGGTTTGCCAATCCAATGGCTGACGCTCGATGCCCAGAACCGACATTGTGATATCGCCGATGAAGAACAACGCCCCCACCGCCTGGACCAGCACCATAAGCAATATGAGAAGATTCAGCTTCATGGCTGTCGGCTCGTCTCGCAAGGCGCATGAAATCTGCGGTATCCGCTTGGGTGCATGACTTGTCTCAATTCTGCAACGTCAATTCATTTGGGTTTTCAACAAGATCGCCGCCGCGCGGCATATCGCCGGGGGCGGGTTCGGGCAGTTCTGCGGGGGCGAATTCGACGGCGTAATCGCGCAATATCTGGCCGCTCGACGCATCGAGCACGATTTCGCGCCAGACAGGACCAAGCGACGCGATGATCCGAACCCGGCCCAGCAGGGTGCGGGTCACCGAATCGACCGTGTAACCCTGCCCTTCCAGCGCCGCGCGAACCATGTCCGGTGTAATGCGATCAGACGCGAACAGCACCTGCGTTGCGACGCACAACGCAAGGCAGGCAAGTTTGAAAGATCGTCCCAAACAGGTCATCGTCAGCGTCCGATTGGGTCACGCAAGGCGTCCGAAACGAAAAACCGCACCCCGGAAAATGTCCGGGGTGCGGTCTTACGCATAGCACTCTTTACACACACTGGCACTCAGACACTGATCCACCTCGCGCATACAGACGCAACTGGCATTGCAACGTACACTCGCACACAAGCAAA